>CALLNG010000457.1 GCA_938005345.1 uncultured Clostridia bacterium | reverse complement strand
CATGCTGGACAGCGGTTTGTTAGTCGATTCGTTGGATCTACCAACCAAAGGGGAAAACGGCAGTACCATTACATGGGAATCCAACTCTATGGATGTCATTGCAAACGATGGTACGCTAACGCGTCCAGTGACAGATATGTCGGTCCGGTTAACAGCAACCGTATCCCATGGAGAGGCATCTGGGCAAACGACCTTTGATTTTACAGTTGCAGGGCAAAATAGAGATATCAATGGTATGCCGCAGGGTGGAATTCCTATTATAGAAGACCGGTTTGATGATGGCGTATTTGATGAGCGAATCAAGGCAACAAATGGAAGCGGCAGTGTCACAGAGCGCGACGGGAAGGCTTATATTACACGCAGCTCAAGTGGCGGAGGCGGCACGGAAAATATGCTGGATTACTATTTTAATACGGATCAGTCCGGATTAAATGGTACCATTGTGACAGAATTTATCTTAAACCGCGCGACGGAGACCCGTGTTAACGTGAGGGTTCGCAGTTCCGCGGGGCGGGATTATACTGGAATTGACTGGTACGCCAACTATCTCTCGCTATATTATTCGTCAGAACAGGGGCAAGATGGTACGGGGGTACAGTTGGATGAATTTTACGGCGCGCAGACACAGCTGAAGGTAACTATGCAGTTTAACACGGCGGAGCATTTGTTGTCTGTTTGGCTGAACAATCAGTTGGTTATCGACGATATGTATTCGCGCTACACAAATTCCAACGATTTGCAGTATGTCCGAATCTATTTGGAGGGAAGCGGGCTTACAACGGCAACGGTGGATGATTTTATTACCTACCGCGTCATTCCGGATATGCCGGACGAAGAGCGTGTGCAGAAAGATATAACAGATTTGACCTATGAAAAGATTGTGGCGCCGGCGGAAGTGTTGGACGGTATTATTGCAGGCAACGTGAAACTACCTACCATCGGGACAAATGGAAGTAACATAGTGTGGGCTTCTTCTCATCCAGATATTATTGCGCCGGATGGGACAGTCACACGCCCGGGCAGTGCGTATGACACCAACCCGGAAGTGACACTAACGGCCACCGTTTCTTCCGGTGATTACAGCCAGAAGGTGGAACTGAAGGTCAAAGTATTACTCGCTAAGATTGATTTGGATGAGGAACCAAGTATTTCAGAAATAATCTATGAGGATGATTTTGAAGATGCAGTTTTAGATCCACA
>CALLNG010000456.1 GCA_938005345.1 uncultured Clostridia bacterium | reverse complement strand
ATATGATTTTTCTGAATCTGTAACAGAAATGGAGATTTGTTTTGAAGAAAAAAGATATGTTCTAATGTGTATTTTTAGTAAAAAACCGCATGCTTTTCTATGGTAGGCTATTGTTGTCAAGCCATAAAAAAGGATGCGGTTACGTTTTTTACACTATTTCACTGGACTTGTTTGTAAGTGTTGCTTTATGGATTCAGTACCTCTGCAAAACATCCAAGCTATGGTTAGATACGCCGACTAAATGCTCATTTTCGCAGATTGACGCCGTATATGCTATATAGTTTTGATAGAGGGTATCCTCCATTGAATCAATTTCCTCTTCATAATAATGAGAAAACATATCTGTCCCAACATAATGCAGCCGCTGGCAATTCAGCTTTTCATTCAATGCGTCAATCTGCTCTTTTCGATATAATTCAAAAATCCCTTCGGGATTGCTTATTGGTAAGAACCATTGTGTATCCAGCAGCTTTTTCTCTACTAAATCATCATATAAATGCCGTATAAATCCTGCTTGTATCATGGAAGCATCAAATTGACAGTATGCCACAAATAGAATGCCGCCAGTTTTGGTTACACGAAGCGCTTCTTGCAAACATTGCAGCTTCTCGTTGGTTGTATACAAATGATACATAGGCCCCAGCAATAATGTGATATCAAATGTTTGATCCACATATTGGGATAGATCTAGCGCATTACCCTGTACTGCCCGCACACGGTCCGCGGAACGCATGTTTTGTTGCAGGACGGCCAAATTAGCCTCCACCAAATCAATCGCATCCACTTCATATCCTTGATGTGCGTAATGCAGGGTATAGGCACCTGTCCCGCATCCCACTTCTAAAATACGGTCCCCCCTCTTCAAATATCGTTCAATATAAGAAGTAGTAATAAAAAACTCAATAAATCCGTGTTTTGTGGAAAACCGATTTTGTTCCTGCCCGGCTCCATAAAAAGAATCAAGTATATCTTGTACATGCATTGGGATTCTCCTTTCCACTCGGAAAAAACTTACAAAAGAGGAGAGCGGCGGCTAAATGGCCGTTTCACCTCATCGTCAAACAGCTCCTTTGATTTCACAATCCAGATAATCGCTCCAACTGCGCCGGCTAAAAACAATCCAGATGATACCCATGCGCCCCAAACTTGCTGCAATATACCAAATGCACTCCAAATCACCGTTTGAATAGCCGCAGCCATCCATACAAAAACCGTTTTCTTTTGCCGCAATGCATAAAGTACCATCAGACATAGCGCTACTTGCATGATGATTGCAGCAATCGCATTGATACCCGGCAATAAAAATTCCAGATACGGTGTATTGATTAATCTATCTTGATTTTCCGCCACATAATCTACAACAGAACTTCCTTCTTGCAGCCCTTCATTAATGGTAACTGCTGCCATCATATCATTAAACAGCTGAAGTCCATGATACATAATAGCGTAGATAAGCCCGTATCCTAAACCAAAGGCACAGTTCCCACGCCAGGTAGAAAGGTCACTTAATATTGTTTTGTTCATATAATACCTGCCAAATGCCAGCAAAATGGCCATAACTGCCGCTTGCAATATATTTGCCAACCATATATTTGCCTGAAAAAACGTACTGCCAAATTGAAATAATATACCAAAAAGAAGCATCCATACTATTTCTACAATACAATACAGCGACAAACCTGCTAGTACACCGCGAAATGCAATTCTTTTGGTTACACACAAAAAAATGATCACAAGCAGCGGTAATATTACCGATAACAGAAAGGATGTAGACATCAAAAATAATGACATTGGGTTTACCATGATACGTTCCTCCATTTTATCCGATTTTACATTTATGTCATTTATTATACGCTAATTTGTACGTGCTGTAAATACTCCTTTTGGGATTTATTAAGAAATGAACCACTTTTTTGTGCTAACCCGTATTTTCAATTTCTTTTTTTGTACATATTATCTAAATTCAAGTATCTTTTACATATTGAGATTCATATTCTTTCAAAAACGATACGCAAATCCTTTTCTTTTTTAAGCTAATGTGGTATAATAAACCCAATCTGGCAAATAAATTATTTGCTGTTTTCAAAAGACAAAAGGAGGTTTGCTTTATGTCCATTAAAATTGGCATTTTAGGTTATGGAAACTTAGGACGTGGTGTCCAGTTAGCGATTCGGCAAAATCCCGATATGGAATTGGTAGGAATTTTTACGCGGCGTGCTCCTGAAACGGTAAAGCCTGTTTTTCCTTGCAATGTATATTCTGTCTCCGATTGTGCGGCTTGGACAGATAAAATCGATGTGATGATTCTTTGCGGCGGTTCCGCTACTGATTTGCCTCAACAAGGGCCGGAAATGGTAAAATTATTCCACACAATCGACAGTTTTGATACACATGCGAAAATTCCAGAATATTTTCAGCACGTTCATCAAAATGCGAAAGATACTGGACACATTGGTTTGATTT
>CALLNG010000455.1 GCA_938005345.1 uncultured Clostridia bacterium | reverse complement strand
ACAAGAAGTACATCTTCGAGCAGCTGATGGCCAACTTCCAGGGCGAGTGCAGCGAAGTCGGCATGTACTTGGCGATGAGCCGCGTAGCGGACCGCGAAGGATATCCGGAAATTGCGGAAGCGTTCAAACGCTATGCATGGGAAGAAGCAGAACATGCGGCAAAATTTGCAGAGCTGCTGGGTGAAGTGTTGACAGATTCCACCCAGAAAAACCTGCAAATGCGCGTTGACGCGGAAAACGGCGCTTGCGCTGGTAAAAAAGACTTGGCAGTGCGCGCGAAAGCCGCGAATTTGGACGCCATCCATGATACCGTCCATGAAATGTGCAAAGATGAAGCGCGGCACGGCTGTGGCTTTGAAGGCCTTTTGAAACGGTATTTTGGATAATCGCAGGTACGGTTAGATACCAATAGGTACTTTCAAAAACCCAGTAAACAAGCCACTTTTAGAGATTTGGTCACGAAACACGATTAACTAAGATTAGTTAATCGTGTTTTTTTGTATGGGAACGTATCTCGGTTTTATGTGGGCAATTTGTGGGCAAACCGCAAAAAATAGAGCCAAAAAACCGGTTTGCCCACAAAAACGCCGGAAACCCGTATGGTTGTGCGGTTTTTCTGGCCTCGAAGTGATTTTTTTTGTGGGCAAAAGTTTTTGTATGGTTTTTGATATGCAAAATTAAGATGCTGCTGCTGGCATAATTTCATTATCATCTGCTTTAAAAGGAGGGCTTCTTATGAAAGACAGTAGAAGCCGCAGAATTGCTTGGCGTTTCGCAGCCTGCTTTGAGCGTGTGAGAAACCAGGCGCAAATTCCCTGCTGTTGACAGTTTAGAAAAAATGGCGGATTTGTACGGAGCAACAGCCCATTTCCTGCTTGGAAGGAGAGACGATAATCAGCCATACAAAAGATCCGATCACGCCTGATCTTCTATCCATTATGCACAGAAACCATGTTTGGTCTGCTAAGTTCGGCTGGATAATCGTTGATACAATAAAGAAAAAGCTTGTTGCGGCAAACAACGTTTCCGTTTGCTTCTGCAACGCCGGCGAGTTCTTTGGAATGGATCCCGCAATAAAGCCGCCGCTATCAGACTTCCAGCCAGGTGCTATTTAAAAAAATTACGTATAAATCTATTTTGAAAATGTAATGGTTACGCTTCCATTCGGCAATGCCGCCGCATCATTCTCAGCATCCTCTATATGACCGATGGGCGTATAGGGATAGGAGGTTGCAAAGGTTTTAAAAAAGCTCACAATACAATTTGAACCATAGAGCATCAAATCCCCGGTACGGATTTGACCAATGTTTCTGCTGTTGCTTGGCAAAGTTTCATCAAGATAATGATATTTTTCATTCCCATTTAATTCATCCATATCAAGCGTCAGCGGAAGCATTGCATAAAATGCTCTTGCTGTTTCGTTATCCTCCAGCGTGGCAGTAAAACGCTGCCCATTTACTGTAACCGTGATTAGACGTTCATCCGGGACAGGTGTTTCAGGCTGGGTTACAGGTTCCAAATCCGGTTTTTCCGTAGGTGGC
>CALLNG010000454.1 GCA_938005345.1 uncultured Clostridia bacterium | reverse complement strand
ACAAAAGAACCGGATGTGTAAGTTTATACCACATCCGGTTCTTTTTACTTATATACAGCCAATTTTACACTACTCGTTAAAACATCGGTATAACTGTAAGAAACTCTGCTCACTTCATCCTCACTATACGAATTTTTGTCAAACCGCACCACAAATAAGCTGGGATAAATGCTTTCAATGGTCCCCTTTCTGCTTATACAACGGTTTCTGCCCTCTTTTGTTGTCACACGGACGCAACTTCCTTTATAGCGTTCAATACCTTTTCTAATCGTATTAATATCAGCCACTAAGCAAACACTCCCTTTGTCTTAAGATGATCTGTTTATACGTTTTTGCCCGGCGCAATCGGCCGACTGATCATGCTTTCTGCGGAAGGGCATCGTTGGTATAATACCTACCATATTGTTATTATACCACAATATATTGAGTTTGTCAAGTCTTTCCTTAATTGGGTTCCACTATATATTGTCGAATATTGAAACTGTATATCAACGTTACTATTAACCCAGCCCCAGCATCCTAGCTAAGCTAGCTACACAAAAACACACAAACATTCCCAGCGCTGTGGGTATGATACACGCTGCCGCCGTCCATTTCCAGCTTTTTGTCTCCCTATAAATGGTCATACAGGTGGTTCCACAAGGAAAATGCAGCAAAGAAAACAACATGGTGCATAGTGCCGTCACCGTTGTCCAACCATGGTCTACCAAAATCATTTTTAGGCTTGCTAAACTCTCATATTCCACCATTTGCCCTCCTGTAAGATATGCCATCAATATAATTGGTATAACAATTTCATTTGCCGGAAACCCCAGCAAAAATGCGAGTAAAATAACGCCGTCTAGTCCCAGTATCCTGGCAAAAGGATCTAAAAATTGACTGCATACATATAGCAAGGTATTTCCCCCTACTTGAATATTTGCCATACACCAAATGAGAATTCCCGCTGGAATGGATACAATCACGGCCCGGCCTAACACAAACAGTGTCCTGTCAAAAATAGAACGGATCACAATTTTTCCAAATTGCGGCCGCCGATAGGGTGGCAACTCTAGCGTGAAGGACGTTGGGACGCCACGAAGAAGCGTTTTTGACAGCAATTTTGAGACAAATAACGTCATCAAAACCCCGAACACAATTAACCCGCACAGGAATAACGCCGAAGAGATCGTTTGAAAGGCTCCCAGTGATGATGCTGCAAAAAATATGGTAATAAGGGTAATCAAGGTAGGAAATCGTCCATTGCAAGGGACAAAATTATTTGTCAAAATTGCAATTAGCCGTTCTCTGGGGGAGTCAATGATGCGGCAGCCCATGACTCCTGCCGCATTGCATCCAAATCCCATACACATCGTTAGTGCTTGCTTGCCACAAGCATGGGATTTTTGGAAAAAATTATCTAGATTAAATGCCACTCTCGGTAAATATCCTAAATCCTCTAATAACGTAAATAATGGAAAAAAAATGGCCATTGGCGGCAGCATCACAGATATTACCCAAGATAGGGTCCGGTAAATTCCCTGCACCAAAAGGCCGTATACCCAATCCGGCGCATGGCACCATATAAATAGATCCGTGAGTTTTGTTTCCAGCCAACCAAACATGGAGGATAAGGCAGCGGATGGATAATTGGCTCCGGTAATAGTCAACCATAAGATAATGCCCAGTAGAGCGATCATAATGGGAATTCCATAGCGCCTAGATGTCAGAATTTTGTCTATTTTTCTGCTGGTTGCATTATAGTTTTTGTTATGATACGATGTGACACGGTGCGCTAATACTTCAGCTTGCCCAACAAGTGTTCCCACGAGTGCATCGCGCAGGCGGACGGAATCCATTCCCTGTTTGTTTAACCGTTCTTGTTCCTGGCTCACCATTAGTTGTAAATCCGTTAACTTTTGAGGATCGAGTTGTAAATGCTCCACCGCTGCTTTTGCTAAAGCAACATCTCCATCTAACAGTTTTAAAACAAACCACCGGGTAGGCAGTTGATTTCCCACTAGGCGTTCTGCCGCCGGCAAACATTCTTCCAATGCCGTTTCGATAGGTGAAGGATAGGCGAGCCTCAGCGTCTGCAATTCCTCCCGGCATCGCGCCTGCTGGTAAATACAAGCCTTTAAGTTTTCCAATCCCTTTCCGTTTCTGGCACTCGTGCCAACAACCGGGATACCTAATAAATGAGATAATTTTTGTAAATCTAAGGTTATTTTTTTCTTTTTTGCTTCGTCCATCAAATTAACACAAAGAATGACATTTTTTGTCATCTCCAGCGTTTGCAGCGCCAAGTTCAGATTACGTTCTAAGCACGTGGCATCAACAACGACAACTGTGACATCTGGGTCACCGAAACAAATAAAATCCCGTGCCACTTCCTCCTCTGCAGAGCTTGCCATTAAAGAATAAGTTCCTGGTAAATCTACTAAAATATGTACCGTATCAAGATAGGTATAACTTCCTTGTGCCGATGTAACCGTTTTCCCTGGCCAGTTCCCCGTATGTTGATTCATCCCTGTGAGCTCATTGAATACTGTACTTTTCCCAACGTTTGGGTTCCCTGCGAGCGCAATAACAA
>CALLNG010000453.1 GCA_938005345.1 uncultured Clostridia bacterium | reverse complement strand
TTCATACCAATAAGAGTTTGTCTTAATGGTTACCCAGCCGGAAAAGACTGTACTTGGCCACTCATCCGGTCCCTGGGAATTATAATGTAGCGTAGCGTTAAAATAACAATCATTATTTGCTCTACTTACTCTCACATACGAATTATAATTTTCCTGCGAAGATGCATAGTAAACCTCTTTCAAATTAGGGCACCAGCCAAAGGCTGAATACCATATCTCTCCCGTTTTTGTCGGCAACAAGATTGCCTCTAGGTTCTGGTCATAGCAAAATGCAAAACCTTGTATAGCATCAAGTGAAACATTGCCATCTGCTATCCTTACCCACGCAAGTATTGGATCATAGCCAAACGCCTCCTCATATATCGCTCTTACCCTGTTAGACAGATCTGCCCATTTCAAGTTGGCACAGTGTGAAAATGCATTACTAAAAATCTGTATTTCATCATTACCATCACCGATGGTCACGCTACGGATACCTGTTTCGTAAAATGCACTACACCCGATTTCTGTAACGGTAGATGGAATTACCAAATCACCTTCAAGATTATAATCCCACGCAAATGCATAATTTGGTATCGTCTTTAAGCCTTGTGGCAATGTAACCTCCTTAAGGGATTGATTATTCTCAAAACACCCCACACCTATAGCTGTCACACGATTTAATTGTATTTTTCTTAAATTTTTACAGTTGCGAAATGCATAACCATCTAACTTAATGCCTATTGATCCCTCATCTATCGTTAATCTCGTAATAGGTGTTGCGGCAAACGCATATCTCCCTATTCTAGTTACTGTGGTCGGAACATCTATCTCCGATATAGATGTTCCGGCAAACGCGTAATCGCCAATTTCTACCAATCCCGCATTCAAAACAATACTTTTAATATTTACACATTCGGAAAAGGCATTGTCACCAATTCCTGTAACCTTACGGCCATCTATTTCCGCAGGAATCACAAGTTCAACATCCGTATCATCATTTGCATTATCCATGCCGGTAATTGTAATGGTGTTATTATTGTTTATGGTGTATTTCAAATGATTATATACCCCGTCAGTGCTGTCCTTACGCAATTCCTCTGTCTCTTCCTGTATCTCTGCTGCAGATACCGCATTTGCTGTAACAGCCGTCGGCATCACCGCTATAAAAGCTGCTATCATTGCCACTGCTGCTATCATTCCTTTTTTCTTCATTTTTTCTCCTCCGTGTCATTATTTTAACATCTTTTTGCGCCTCTTTAAAAGTTCAACAGCCTTCAGCTTTCGCTTGTATTTCTTTAAAAAGTATTATACAATACCTGTTTTTTCATTGCAATAGAGCTGCCGCTTCACAAATTTCTGTTTGCTAAAGCGTCAGCTCCTTCAAAACATTTTCACTATTCTTTCTATATCGTTATTATATATTACTGCAAAATACCAGTATTTACATCAAAATAATAAGTAGCTCCGTCAATCACTGCGTTTCCTTTCGCCATCGTTCCATACACCGGATCAAAATAGTAGGTTCCCTGATCTGTCGTCTGCCATCCCTTTACCATGTGGCCATCTGCGTCATAGCGGACCCATTTCCCAGTTCCGTCTTCTCTATCTGCCCACTGTCCGGCTTCCGATTCCTGATATACATCTTTGCTTACTGCTTTTGCTCCCTGCTGTACATTGTCCAACCAATACCACGCGTCCGAATCCGGGTCATAGATTTCTTTTCCCCGATAGTCCGCATTATTTGGATCATATCCCTGTAACACATCGTTTTCATACCAATAATCTTTTCCATCAATTATCATCCATCCGGTATAAACTGTACTTGGCCACTCATCCGGTCCCTGAGAATTAAAATGTAACGTAGCGTTAAAATAAGGATCATTATGTCCGTTCGCTACTGTCACATATGTATTATAATTTTCCTGTGAAGATGCATAATAAACATCTTTCAACTCGGAGCAATCATAAAATGTCCAATTCCCTATCTTTGTCAACTTTGTCGGCAGTGAGATTGCTTTTAAATGCTTTGCTCCATAAAATGCGCTTCCACAAATCTCAAGCGGATAATTTCCATCTGCAATCCTCACCCACACCAACTTCGAATCACCCCAAAATGCATCATAGCCTATTTGTTTTAGCCGGTTAGACAGATTCGCATACTTCAGATTAACACATTCCCTAAATGTGTCATATCCAATCGTTATACCTTCATTTCCCTCTTCAACAGTCAGTCCTTCGATAGATGTTCCCTTAAAAGCCTCATCGCCAATAGATGTAACAGTAGATGGAACGATCAAATTGCCCCCAAGATTATTAGCTCCTAAAAATGCCTGTGTACCTATTATTTGTAATCCTTGTGGCAAAGTAACGTTCGTAATTGCCATATCATTCTTAAAACACATATAATCCATGACTGTCACACGGTTTAACTCTAATTCACTTAAATTTGCGCAATCAGTAAACGCTCTACCATCTAATTTAATTCCTAATGCTCCTTCTTCTATCTTTAGCCCAGTAATTGCCGTTCCAGAAAATGCATCTATTCCTATTTCAGTTGCTGTCGAAGGAATTACAATATTTCCAGTAAGCAAGCTGCACTTTGTAAATGCATAATTTCCTATTGTTTTCAATCCTTCTTGAAAAGTCACCTTTGTGAGATTAAGGCAACTGCTAAATGCATATTCGCCTATTGTTGTTACTGTAGCAGGGATATCCACCACAGATATGGATGTTCCGTCAAACGCCCAGTTACCAATTGTCACCAATCCATCATTTAAAGTAACGCTTTTGATATTTACGCATCCAGAAAAAGCGCTACTTGCTATCGTAGTGACTTTGCATCCATTTATTTCTGCCGGAATCACAAGTTCAATATTGGCATTTTCATTTGCATTATCAATTCCTTGGATTGTAATTGTTCCGTCATAGCTAACGCTATAGATCAAATGATTATACACCTTGTCACTACTGCTTTTACATATTTGATCACTTACTTTCTGCACTTCTTCTGCTGATAAATCCTCTGCATGAACTGCTGCTGACGATGTAGATGATAATATCATCAATACTGCCAGTACCGCTATCATTCCTTTTTTCTTCATCTTTCTTTTTCCTCCATTATTTTTTATCTTCCCTTTCTTGTCA
>CALLNG010000452.1 GCA_938005345.1 uncultured Clostridia bacterium | reverse complement strand
CATTTTCCACTGCATAGGCTTCATCCGCTATTTTAAACATATCAATATCATTTTTCCCATCCCCAAAAGCAATCACTTTTTCACAGTCCAAATGTAGTTTAAGTTGTCTAATTGCATTTGCCTTTGATGCCTCTTTTGGCATAATTTCAAGCCATTGATGCTTCGTGTATATCTCTTCCTGAAAAACACAATAGTAGATGCTAGAGTATTTTTGATACAATGGTTCGAGTTTTTCTTTTGCGTCAATGCACGTTATATAAAAAATTTCTCCTTCCATTAAGCCATTTTCACAAAGAACAGGGTGGTCTCTTTTGTCATGTTTTCTGCTGTCAATAAATAACTGCATGCCAGCTGAACATTTCACAGGAATATAAGAAAACTTTTCCTTTCCATCGATAAAACTATATACAATAGGATAAATTTCGTTTTGAATTAAATCTTGAATAACATGTTTGATTTTTGAATCAAAGAAGTTCTTGGTAAGAACTGTACCATCCTTATTGTCAAGAACTATGGCGCCATTATAAATAATCAAGGGAAAATTTGCATTTAAGCCCTTTGTAACTTTATGAGAAGTCTGGAAGGAACGAGCGGTTGCATACGAAAAGATTAGGCCGCTATCTACAAGGCGGTTAATGGTTTGGGCGGTGTATTCAGAGATTTGTTCATTACTTCTAAGCAGTGTACCATCTAAATCTGAAACATATAATATTTTCATATTGATGTTCTCTCCTTACATTTTTTAGAATATGATAAGGGAAAATGGATATTAAGAAAACAAACGCACCCGAAGAATGTTTCTCCTTCGGGTGCGTTTGTTTTGTTACGAATATTGCACAATCAGCCTATAAGGTTTTGTTTATTCCGTTGGAGAAGGTTCGGCTAGCCCACGCGTTTTAATCTGCTCTACTAAAGAGGCGGTCTCTTCTTCGTCTGCAATATAATATGACAGTCCACTAATGGTTTTCGGTTCGCCGGGGAGCTGATAAGTCATAAGACTTTGCGTATTTAATTTGCTCGCTACACCAGCATAGGAAATCATATCGCTCATAGACATATTTGTTTCAACCGAATTAAATACTTCACCAATGATTTGCGGCAATTTTAAAATGATTCCGGCATTCAATTTTTGTTCAAATAATGCTTGAATAAAATCGCGCTGTACACTGATACGGTCTTCATCGCCGCGTTTATATTGGCGGTAACGTACCAGTTGTTCTGCCTGGTCGCCGTCTAAATGCTGCTGCCCTTCTTTTAGATTGATTTTGAGGTCTTGCGTGGGGTCAGTATAATACATATCCTGCGGAACATAGAAATCGACGCCGCCTAGAATATCGATAATTTTGCTAAAAGCGTTAAAATCAATTAAGACATAGGTGTCAACAGGAATACCAGTCAACTCTTGGACAGTGGAACAAGCCAATTCGCCGCCGCCATACGTAAGGGCATTATTGATTTTGTGATATTCTCCTTTTAATTTAACGCGTGTATCGCGGGGAATGGAGATAATATCAATGGTATTAGCCGTTGTGTTTAGACAACCAAGCATCATTACATCAGAACGGAGCCGGCTTTCGTCTGTACCCAAAACCAACACATTTTTGCTTGGAAGCTGTTTTTCCATGACAGTTTCTATAAAAGCGGGCGGTTCTTGTGTTACGGCCCAATGCGCTAGGGCGTAGCCTGAAACAGCCGCAAAGCCAATCAGACACAAGAACGCCAGTGTTTTGAAAAATTTCATTTGTATCGCACCAACCTTTTGACATTTTCCACAAAAAATGCAGTCGTATTTTTTATATCATACCATCATATGTGTCCGCTGTCAATGGAAGGAGCTAAAATGAAACCAGATTGTAAAATTTCTCGTGAAGAAGAAGCGCAAAGTGCGTGTATACAAAGGCCGACAAGGCGTTTTTCCTTGACAAATTAAAATTTTTAAGGTATTCTAATAAATAGGGCTTTTTAAAACCAG
>CALLNG010000451.1 GCA_938005345.1 uncultured Clostridia bacterium | reverse complement strand
TTTTCCTGCGCAGCTGGCTGCGGCTTTTTGAATCGGACAAAACCGGTACGGTCCAATGCCACCATAACCGCTGGGATGAAAATAAGCTGCACTACAATGCCGGGTACGGCATTGAGAAAGGCACCAGCCATGAACATTTGCCATGTAAATCCTGTACCATTGATGTTCAGTAACACCATCTGTACTACGCCCCATACTGCCCGTCCGGCCAGCATAGCGGTAATCAGTGCGCGGTATAGCGCAATCAAGCATTGCCATTTGGAGCGTCCATAAAGCAGCCCTGCCACCAGGCCATACGTCATGAGTTCAAAGGCCATAGCCACTCCGGTCGGAAACAGCGGCGGCATTCCAAACAGTAGATAACGCAGCAACGGCAGCAAAAAACCAATGCCCGCGCCATATTCCCAGCCGCAAATGAGTCCACATAAAAACACCGGTAAATGCATAGGCAACAGCATATTCCCAACTTGTGGAATCTGTCCTGTTAAAAATGGCAACACCAGCCCACAGGCAAGAAACATTGCCGCTAGTGTGATACGTTTTGTCATATGATTCATGGTATCTCCCCCTTTTCCTAATTTGTTTTGTGCGTTAGGCCGCGCTGCCAGCCGTCCCGTTTTGCCGCGTCTGAACAACTATCTCGCCTTTAGACTGCGCATCGTCCCGTATCACTTCTCCCACCGCCGGCACCTCAATCCGGCCGGACAACGGATTTTTTATACTGATTACAGGCGTTGTAATAACAGCCTGTACATCGGATTTTTCAAAACAGAGGTCCGCTTCCAGCATCTCACAATCCACTAGTTTCAAATTATTGCAATAACAAAATGGCTGCGTCCCTATGATTTTACAGTTGATGAGGGTTAGACCATCGGAATACCAGGCCAGATACTCTCCCTTTACCACACTATTTTTTACTGTAACATTGTGCGCATGCCAAAAAGCGTCTTTGGTGTCTAAAACACTGTTTTCTATGGTTGCATTACGGATGTACTGAAATGAATATTTCCCTTGGAACTGGACGTTCAATAGGGTTATGTCCTCCGCGCGCATCATAAAATATTCACTCTGCGCCGTGCAACTGCGCATTTGTACATTCTGTGAAGACCAACCGAACTCTGGAGATACAATGTCGCAATCCTGTAAGGTCACATGGCTGCATTCCCGCAGTGCCTTAATCCCATGCAACTTTGTATCGGTGATATTAATGTCCTGTGAATACCACAGCGCTGCGCGGCAAAGCGGTGTTAGTTCGCAGCCACGTATTTGCAGTCCGTGATTATGCCAAAAGGGATAGCGCAAATTGCAAAAACAATGTTCCACTTGAACATTGCAGCTCTCTTTAAGTGCGCTTTCTCCATCTGCCGGCCCATCAAACGCACAGTTCCTTAAAAGAACACCATCACTGCCATAAAGCGCACGTTCCTCATCAAAAGTCTGATTCTCTATTACATTCATCGTTTTTCCTCCTTTATCGCTTCCTATACCATTAGATGTGGTACCATCCCCTTTTTATGCAGTGCCGCCATATGATGTGGCACTGCCCCATTTTTCTCTTTCGTCTATATTATACTACAAGATGGTAAAAATCGCAAATACTTATCACACATGATGGCTCATACCTTTTTTCTATAATAAACTCTCTTATTACAGACCCCTGCCGAATTAACAAAAAAGTTCTATGGAGCTGGCACCATAGAACTTTTTTATTTCCAGTTCTTAATTCATAATCCTGCCGGCTGCCCGCTATTCAGAAAATTTATTAGCCGAACACTCCTTGCAGTCTACCATAAAGGGCGGATTCACCGCACCGCACTTGGAACAGGTCCATCCGTCTTTGGTTGGTGCGTCCTGCTTTCCCAGCACACCTGCGTCCCGCAGCGATATTGTAATCCACTCCACACGACTTGCTAAATGCTCCAAAAAACACAGTATTTCCCCCAACCCATACAGCAACATACCAAGGAAAAGGCCAACACCCCACCACAGCAAGGCCGTCACCAAGCTCCCTACACGGAAGCCCACCACAATCCCCACAATAACAGCCAAAATGGACAAGGCCACCGCAGCCACTTTACAAAAGAACCCCGTCGTATTATCCATGCGTCCTTCTCCTTTCCCGTGCCCTCAAGCGGAAAACCACTAAAAACGTGTCCGCTTCCACAGCATTGGCCTATTGCTTTGCAACACGACGTGCAACGCCGCTTTTATACATTAAATCGGAACAACACAACATCCCCATCCTGCATGACATACTCTTTTCCTTCGGAGCGGACCAGCCCTTTTTCCCGCGCCGCCGCCATGGAACCGCAAGCCATCAGTTCGTCATAGCCAATCACTTCTGCCCGGATAAATCCACGTTCAAAATCCGAATGAATTTTTCCCGCTGCCTGCGGCGCTTTGGTGCCGCGTGTGATGGTCCAGGCGCGTACTTCCGGTTCCCCAGCCGTCAGGTAACTAATCAGCCCAAGCAAGGTATAACTTGCTTTCACCAGGCGGTCCAGGCCCGATTCCTTCATGCCCAAATCCTCCAGAAACATCTGTTTATCTTCTGCATCCAGCGCAGAAATTTCCTCTTCAATACGCGCAGAAATGGGCATCACCTGTGCCCCTTCTTTTGCTGCCACTTCTTCGAGCTCTTTGACAAATGCATTGTTTTCAATACCGCCTTTGAAATCATCCTCCGCTACATTGGCCGCATAGAGGATCGGCTTGCGCGTCAGCAAACACAAGTCGCGAATCAGCAGTTCTTCCTCTTCTTCCAGTTCTACTGTCCGCGCGGTTTTTCCTTCCTCCAGCGCCGCCATGATGCGCTTTAGCACATCCAGTTCTATCTGGTACTTTTTGTCCGCTTTGAGCATTTTCGTTGCCTTATCCATGCGTTTTTTTACGGTTTCCATATCCGCAAAAATCAGTTCCAGCGTGATGGTTTCAATGTCGCGCATGGGATTGATGCTGCCGTCCACATGGACGATATTGGGATCCTCAAAACAGCGGACCACATGGACAATGGCATCCACTTCGCGTATGTGGGATAAAAATTTGTTGCCCAAGCCTTCCCCGTGGCTCGCCCCTTTCACCAGTCCCGCGATATCGACGATTTCGATCGTCGTGGGGATCACG
>CALLNG010000450.1 GCA_938005345.1 uncultured Clostridia bacterium | reverse complement strand
GTCCGACCTCAAATGGGGACGTGACGATGACGAGAATGAACGGATTGGGCGTTGTATTGCCCGTGTGGCGGATTTGCTGCAAAGCGGGGACGTGACGCAGGACAACGTATCTTCCTGGTCAAACGACGGCGTAAGCGAAAGCTATGTGAACGTGTCCAGCGCGGAGTATACGGATAAAATTAACGGCGTGATTTATAGTTACCTCATTAATGAACGGGATGAATCCGGCACGCCGCTATTGTACCGCGGGGTGGGAATATGATTACGCCAACCTTTTCCAGCACCATCACGGTGTACCACAAATGGACGCGCCTGGGCGAAGGAAGCAACCGGAATGTGACGTCCTGGGTGCGGTTTGTCCTGCACGATTGTTATTTTGGGATGCAGGACGTGGAAACATTGCGCGATACAACGTTAACCCAGGCCAGCAGCTACACGGCCCGTATCCCGCAAAAGGCGGACTATGTGGAACGGTATGAAGGGGCTGGATTTGCGGTTAGCCCGGAGGATATTGTGGTGAAGGGCGAAGTGGAGGACGAAGTGCGGGACGAACAGGGCTACCGTCCCAGCGACTTGCTAAAGAAATATAAGCCCTATTGCTTTACCGTCCAAACCTTCACAGACAACACCAAAATACCACATGGGGCGCATTACAAGGTGACAGGGGCGTGAGAAGATGAAATGCAAGGTAATATCGCACATTGATGTTGGCAGGAACCTAAAACGGGTGCAAAACGACGGTTTGTGGAAGTTTGCGGCGGAAGAGTGGTGGAAGCTGATGACGCCGTATGTACCGATGGACACCGGGACGTTATCGAGACAAGTAGAAATCCGGCCCGGCGAAGTGGAATATACCGCACCATACGCCCATTATATGTACGAGGGACGGGCAATGGGGCCGGCATATTATGACCCGGATTATGGATTTTGGTCGCCGCCAGGTGAGAAAAAGCATTACACGGGGAAAAAACTTGACTTAAGCGGCGGGAAACACCCGCTTGCCAGCGCCCATTGGGACAAGGCAGCGGAGCCGGTACAGAAACCAAAGCTAATCGCCGCAATGCAAAGGTACATTGAAAAAGGAGGACTAGATGAGTAGCAAATTTGAGGCTGTCATGGCATTGATTGAAACCTGTCCGCTGGTTGGTCAAGACGCGTATTTTAATTTTGTCAGCAGCGCGGATCAGGACGAAAATACGTCGATTTTGACAACACCATATGGGTCGCTTGTTAAAAAATATGTGGACGGGCCGGAAGTGAAAAAATTCCAGTGCGAAATCCGGCAGGTCAAGCCGCTTTCCAGGATTTCCAACACATCGGAAAACATGAAGCAAATACAAAAGGTACAGGAATTTTTGGACTGGATAAACGAACAAGGGAGGCAGCGCAACTTCCCGGACTTTGGGGAAGGGTGCGAGGTATTAGACATGGGAACGCCGGACGGCGTAGATTATCCGTCCATTGCGGGGATGAATGAACATGTGGCGCTGTATGCGTTCCCGTTTGAAATTACATATGTAGAAGGGGTGTAGAGTATGGCAAAAAACCTAGTAAAAAGAAGTGATAAAAAGGCGTTTTGGGGTATTCCCGCATCGGGGGGCAGCGGAACGCCTACCTTTACGAGGATGAAAGGGTTTACGGAGCTTTCCGGCAGCAAAAATCCAACGGAATATTCGAGGCAGTATGTGGATGAAATTTTTGAATCAACGGATGTGACGGGATATTCCCCGTCCTGGTCTTTCGCGTTTGATGATTACACGGAGGACGCGGTGCTGGAAGATATTGTGGAAATTCTGGATAATGAAAAAACAGGGACGGACGCGCAGCGCGAACTAGTCTTTGTGGATTTTACCCGGACGGGAACGGGCGGGGGATTCAAGGCAGTGCGTCAGACATTTTCCGTTATCGGCGATGCGGAAGGTGACAGTACAGACGCATATACCTATAGTGGTAATTTGCGGGTGGTTGGCCTGAAAGAGTTTGGAACGGCCACCATCGCAACGCCTACAAGCGGCACACCGGACAACGTGCAGACGGTGACATTTACGGCAGAGTCGGACGCAGAGTAAAGGGCGGGGGTTCTCCCCGCTCTCCTTTATAGGAGAAAGGATGATATCGTATGGCAAAAGCAAAACTGGAATATACGGAAAAACACCATATTTTAGAAGTGGATGGGATTGAATATGAAGTGCCGCAGCGCACAGCAGAACTGGCGGAAAAGGTGCGGGAGCATGACGAAGCCATTTCCAAAATGTCCGAGTACGAAAGCAACATGAATTTACTTGAAATCTTCTTCGGGAAGGAAGCTGCGGCGCAGATGTTCCCGGACAAGAAAACAACAAACCTAGACAAGCTGGCAAAATGTGCAAAGATGGCGGCAGCGCTCTTTATGGCGGATTACAACGCCATGCAAGTGGAAGAGTTGAATAGTAAATTTTCTGAATTGGAGCCAGCACTAAAAAAGATAGAGGACGTCCGTAAAACGACCGCCAAAATAAATGATATGACTGCGGTGCAGCGGGCGCGTAAAAAATGAGTATTTTAACAGAGGGATTGCCGGACTCCCTTGTGATTTCTGGGCAATCATGCAAGATTCGGACTGATATGAAAACCTGGCTGCGGTTTTCGGAATTGATGGCGGGCAGCGAGGAGGAAAACCGCAAGAATCTACCCAAAATGTTTAAGCTGGTGTTTGATGAACTTCCGTCCAACCTGTTTGCTGCTGCGGCGGAAATGATTCAGTTTTACGCTTGCGGCAAAATAGCAGGGGACAAAAAGGGGAGCGGTGTGCCGACCAAAAAAGCCTTTGATTTTGAATATGACGCTGATTTAATTTATGCGGCGTTTTTGCAGCAATACAACCTGGATTTAGTGGATTCCACTCTCCATTGGTGGAAGTTTCGGGCATTGCTGGATAGTCTTTCCGAGGAAACGCAGTTTGTAAAGGTGGTACAATACAGAAGCGTGAACCTATCTAAAATTAAGGACAAGGAACAACGGAAATTTTACCGGAAAATGAAAGAATTGTATCGCCTGCCGGACAACCGCTCTGAGGCAAAAAAAGAAGAGGATTTCAATAGGTCTTTTGCCGCCGCCTTTATCTAGGGGGCGATTCGTTGAAAAAAGTAATATGCCCGTTTTGCGGGTACAAAATGCCCGTTTTTTACGAAGATTCTGCCTTATGCAGGGGTGTGTTCATAAAATGTAAAGGCAGCAAGTGCAGACGGGTGTTTGAAGTGAAAATAGAGCAAACAAAACAGTTGACAAAAACGGGAAAAAGGGATATAATAGAGGCAGATAGAGAGTGAACCGTATCAAAGACGGTTTGCCAAAATGATTTTAGTTTTTAGATAACCGCTATCATTTGGTCGTGAGGGCGGTTATAACAAAGGCAGATGACAGGTGCACCGTTATAAAGACGGTTAGCCTAGATATTTGATTACTAAAAAAAGTAACCGCATACTCTTGGCTCGAGGGCGGTTACTTTTTTATGTATTTAATGATTTCCTTGAGCGACACAAGCAATAATAGCAATATGACATATTCAAGTACTTTCTCCATACAAACACCCCCTTTCTAAAGGGAGTGCTAACCGTCCTCTAGGCACCTGTTCCTCTGCCCAGCACCTATTATACCATAGATAGTAAAATAAAGCAAGCGTTTACCGGATGGGTAAGCGCTATTTTTATACACAAAAAATGGTCTTGTAGTGCCATGTGGGCCTGACCATCAAAAAGGGGTGGTATGCATGGCAAAAGAGAATAGTGTAATTGTCAAAATTGATGGCGATGACAGCGGCTTTAAGAAGTCACTAGAAGGAATCGGAAGCGTTGCACAAAAAGGGTTGGGCATTGTAGCAAAAGGCGTTGCTGCGGCTGGTGCGGCATTCGTGACGGCTACCGGATACGCGGTCAATTTTGCAAACAATGTCAAAAAGGCAAGCAACGATTTCCAGGCGGCAACTGGCATAGCAGGGGAAGCAGCGCAGGGGTTTGAGGACGCGATGCTGCGTATCTATAATAATAATTTCGGGGAAAACCTGGAAGATATTTCTGACGCTATGGCAACCGTGGCGCAGACAACACAGGAAATGGACCCGTCCAAAATAGAGAGCATGACGCAAAATGCCCTGGCGCTGCGTGATACCTTTGGATTTGACATTCAAGAGCAAATCCGGGCGGCAAACATGTTGATGGACCAGTTCGGCGTGACTGGCGATGAAGCATTCAATTTGATTGCGCAGGGCGCGCAGGGCGGCCTTGATAAAAACGGGGACTTGCTGGACAGTATCAATGAATATTCTGTGCATTTCAAGTCGTTGGGCTTGGATGTAGAAGACATGTTTAACAGCCTGAAAAATGGCGCGGCGGCTGGTACATTTTCTGTTGACAAACTAGGCGATACCATCAAAGAATTTGGTATCCGTGCAAAGGACGGCAGCGACAGCACCAAAGAAGCGTTCAAAACGCTAGGCCTGGACGTAGACGCAACCTCTGCGGCGTTTGCAGCGGGCGGGGATAAGGCGGAACAGGCGTTTCAAAACGTCATCCATTCCCTGTTCAACATGCAGGACCCGCTGGCGCAAAACACTGTAGGCGTGGCCTTGTTTGGCACCATGTGGGAAGATTTGGGCGTGGAAGGGGTCAAAGCCCTCACCAATCTAAACGGGGGAATCTCCACCGCAAAGGACGCGCTGGCGCAAATCAATGAAATTAAGTATGATGACTTTGGTTCTGCCATTTCCGGCCTGGGTAGAATCCTGCAAACAAGCTTTGTTTTACCAATTGGCGAACAGGTATTGCCGATTCTATCGGATTTTGCAACGGAACTGACGGCTGGTGCAGTAGCAGCAAATGGCGATATTACACTAATGGCCGCGTCATTTAGTACGGCATTCGCTGGTCTTGCTATCAATTTAGCAGACAGTTTGCCCAAGTTGACAAGCGCTATGTCTGAAATTGCTCTTGGTATTATTAACGGAATTGTTTCTGTGTTGCCGCAATTAACAACGGTTGCGACAGATATTATTTTAACATTGTTAAATGGTATTATAACAGCGGTTCCACAATTGGCGCAAGCAGCAAATCAGATTATTCTTGCGCTATTAAACGGTATAATTACAGCGCTACCATTAATTATTGATGGCGCGTTGCAGCTTGTTTTGGCTCTGGCTAATGGAATTGGACAGGCACTGCCACAGCTGGTGCCCAAAGTTGCGGAAATGGTCGCAACGATTGACCAAACACTAATTGATAGTATCCCCATGTTAATCGAAGCCGCACTGCAACTTATTTTAGGGTTAGCGGACGGCCTTCTTGCGGCTATCCCTGTTTTAATAGAAGCATTACCCGAAATCATTAAAAGCCTTGTGGATGGGTTGCTTAACGCCATTCCACAGCTGATAGAAGCTGGGATAGAACTTT
>CALLNG010000449.1 GCA_938005345.1 uncultured Clostridia bacterium | reverse complement strand
GCCGGTTGAGATTCTACTACCGCTATGTAGCGGGCTTGAAAACACCGGACGAAGTTAGTGCAGAAATTGATTCCGCCCTATCCGCCGGTGCGCGTCTCATTGGGATCAACAACCGTGATCTCACAACGTTTCATGTGGATATTCAAACGGCGGTTCGGCTGCGTGCTTTGGTGCCGCCAGACATCACCGTAATTGCAGAAAGCGGCATACAAACCGCCGCGGATGTGGCAGCGCTGCGTAAAGCAGATATCCACGCTGCACTCATTGGCGAAACGCTCATGCGGGCAGCGGATAAAAAGGCCATGCTACAACATCTGCTGGGGAGGGAACCATATGGTCAAAATTAAAATCTGCGGCCTGCGGCGAATGGAAGATGTCGCGATGGTCAATCTTCTGCATCCTGACTATGTTGGGTTTGTCTTTGCACCTAGCCGCCGGCAGCTCAGCCTTGCAGAAGCGCAAACGCTCAAGCAACATCTTGACCCTTCCATTCAGTCGGTCGGCGTATTTGTAGACGCACCGACAAAAACCATCTGTTCCGCTGCTCAAAGCGGCTGCATCGACGTCATTCAGCTACACGGTGCGGAACCTGCCGCCCAAATTCAGCTGTTGCAACAAAAAACCGGCCTTCCTATCATCAAGGCCATCCGGGTACAGTCCCGCGAACAGCTTCTTTTGAGCGACAGCCTTCCCTGCGACTTTCTTTTGCTTGACACCTTTATCCCGGGACAAGCAGGCGGCAGCGGGCAGCCATTTGAATGGTCCTGTATTCCGCCATTAACGAAGCCTTATTTTGTAGCGGGCGGCCTAACGCCGGAAACGGTATCCACTGTTTTTCAGTATTGCGCGCCATATGGTGTGGACGTATCCAGTGGTGTCGAAACGGATGGCTATAAAGATTTTCAAAAAATACAACAATTTATGAAACAGATAAAGGATGGTGATTTCCATGAGACACGGTAGATTTGGTTCCTATGGTGGACAGTATATTCCCGAAACCTTAATGAATGCCGTAATAGAACTGGAAGAAGCATATGAACACTACAAGGATGATCCAGATTTTTGTACAGAACTAGACGCGCTCCTGAAGCAGTATGCCGGACGTCCATCGTTGCTTTATTATGCGGATAGAATGACACAGGATTTGGGAGGCGCAAAAATTTACTTAAAACGGGAAGATTTAAATCATACCGGATCCCATAAAATCAACAACGTGTTGGGCCAAGTACTGCTTGCCAAACGCATGGGAAAAACACGGGTGATTGCGGAAACCGGAGCAGGACAGCATGGCGTTGCCACTGCAACCGTTGCCGCTTTGATGGGCATGGAATGTGAAATTTTTATGGGAAAGGAAGATACCGACCGCCAAGCGTTAAACGTCTACCGGATGGAACTGCTGGGCGCCAAGGTCCACGCGGTAACAAGCGGAACGCAGACATTAAAGGATGCCGTCAACGAAACGCTGCGTGAATGGACCGCCCGCATTGCCGACACCCATTATGTATTGGGTTCCGTTATGGGGCCGCACCCCTTCCCGACTATTGTACGCGATTTCCAAAAGGTAATTGGCAAGGAAATCAAAGAGCAGCTGCTGGAAGCAGAAGGCCGATTGCCGGACGCGGTTATCGCCTGTGTTGGCGGCGGTAGCAATGCAATAGGTGCATTTTATGAATTTATTCCAGATGAGCAAGTGGCGCTGATTGGCTGCGAAGCGGCTGGACGCGGCATTGATACGCCGCAAAATGCCGCCACGATTGCCAACGGCAGCGTTGGTATTTTCCATGGCATGAAATCCTACTTTTGTCAAGACCACGATGGACAAATTGCGCCCGTGTATTCCATTTCTGCTGGACTGGACTACCCAGGCATTGGGCCGGAACATGCTATGCTATACGAAACGGGACGCGCCAGTTATGTACCAGTAACAGACGATGAAGCCGTTGCTGCTTTTGACTATTTGTCACGCCTAGAAGGCATTATTCCTGCAATTGAAAGTGCGCACGCTGTTGCCTATGCACGCAAACTTGCGCCAACTCTCTCCAAAGATCGTATTATTGTTGTCAATATTTCCGGGCGCGGCGATAAAGATGTCGCATCAATTGCCCGCTACAAGGGGGTAGAGCTTCATGACTAACATACAAAAAGCTTTTCGCCACGGTAAAGCTTTTATTCCATTCGTCACAGCGGGTGACCCTGATTTGGAAACTACCCGTTCCCTTCTTCTGGCCATGCAGGAAGCGGGCGCCGATTTGATTGAAATTGGGATACCTTTTTCCGACCCCGTTGCAGAAGGTGTTGTCATTCAGCGCGCCAACAAACGTGCACTGGACGCCGGATGCAGCATTGACCGGATATTTGATATGATATGCAGCATCCGCAATGAAATGAGGGTGCCGCTGGTCTTTTTAACCTATATTAATCCTATCATCGTTTATGGCGCAGTACCATTTATGAAGCGCTGCCAGGAGGCTGGTATCGCAGGGCTAATAGTGCCGGACTTGCCTTTTGAAGAAAAAGGAGAAATTCTGGAAACTTGTCATGCGTATGGGGTCTCCCTGATTTCACTCATTGCCCCCACTTCGCATGAACGTATTCAAATGATTGCGAAAGAGGCGGAAGGATTTCTTTATATTGTTTCCTCCTTGGGAGTCACTGGTGTGCGCAGTTCCATCACCTCCGACATTCCCGCAATGGTAGCGGCAGCAAAACAAGTAAGCAGCATTCCCTGTGCTGTTGGTTTTGGTATCGCCACGCCGGAGCAGGCACAAGCCATGGCCCGTCAATCGGACGGTGCGATTGTGGGCAGCGCGATTGTAAAGCTTGTGGAGCAATATGGAAAAGAAAGTGCTGCCCCTGTTGCACAATATGTTGCCGACATGAAAAATGCAGTTCGCCAAATTTAAGGCAGCCCTAAAAGTTAAATTTTTTCGTCCGTTTCGTTTTCCGCCAATATCGTAACCACCTAGTTAAATCCCAATCAATCTTTTTCCTAAGCATAAAGCAAGGGGCCGCAGTTAAACTACGGCCCCTTGCTTATTATTTTTGAAACTGCATCTGCCAAAGCCGGGCATATGTTCCATCGCTCTGCAGCAGCTGCTGATGTGTTCCGCTTTCCACAATCTTTCCTTGATCCATTACAATAATCCGATCCGCCGAGACAGCAGCTGACAGCCGATGTGTAATCATGAGGAGCGTTTTCCCCTGCGGCGTAGCATCAACTGCCTGCTGCACTTTGGCTTCCGCTTCTCCGTCCAGCGCCGCCGTAATTTCGTCGAACACCATAATGGGGGCATCTTTTAAAAATGCCCTTGCAATAGCAATCCTCTGTCGCTGTCCACCCGATAATTGCATACCGCGTTCTCCGGTCTGCGTTTGGTATCCCTCCGGCAGTTCCCGGATAAATTCATCTGCATAGGCATTTTGCGCCGCGCTTATCACTTGCTGCTGAGTTGCCTCCGGTCTCACCATGGCAATATTTTGATAAATAGTGCCGCTCAGTAAATGGGCATTTTGCGGCACATAAGCAAAATGGCTGCGGAGCGCCTCCAAGGTATATTCCCCAACAGGAACGCCATCCAGTAGTACTTCGCCCTGCTGCACATCGTAAAACCGTAATAATAACTTGACTAACGTACTTTTCCCGCTACCGCTTTCCCCTACAAAGGCCACCTTTTCCCCTTTTTGAACTTGAATGCTCACATGATCCAAAACAGGCCGTCCGGATTCATAGGAGAAGGAAACATCGTTTAGCATTAGTATTGGCTCTTGCTCTTGCACCTCGCTTTGTGTTCCGCCTGTTTCCTCCGGCAGTCCAAATACCGTCCGAATCCGGTCTACAGCAACTACAATTGGTTGCATTTCTGTCACCACAAATCCAAATTCCATAATACCAAAGGAAAGCCCCACAGAAATAGGCCATAATGCCATCATGGTAGAAAGTTCCATTTTCCCTTGGTAAACCAGCAACAACCCAACAATTAATGCGCCGGAATAAGCCAATGTATAACCAATTTGCCCTAATGCACCGTTTCCAATTTGCACCCGTGCAATTTTCTTTCCGTAATCATACCCTTCCTCAATCGCTCCCTGCTGTTTCTTCATAAAGAATTGCAGTAAATGGTACAAACGCATCACCAAAAAGCCGCTCAAAATGTCAGACAAGTAAGAGGCCGCCAAGGCGGTCGCCTGCTGGTTCCCCTCTGCATTTTCTTTATTTCGTTTCCGGCTAATAAGCCCTACTCCAAAATAAAATATACCGCTTGCAAGCGCATATATTAAAAGCACTGGGGTCTGTACAGCAAGCAAAACAATGCCGCCTGCAACAGTAATGAACAGTGATACAATTTTTTGAATCTGTTGTTTGTATGCTTTAGACGCATTTTCGGCGTCTTTTCCCAGCATGGTCAGCCATTGTCCACTGTGCTGTTTATACCAGCTTTCCATGGGCATACGACTCATTTTATCTGCCATTTTTCGGCGCAACGCTTGATCCGCACAGGCCGTTGTCCTCGTTACAAGCCATCGTCCCACTCCGACAACCGATACGACCAGCAGTAACAAACCAAACACAAACAAAAGCTGCCGCACAAAAGCGCTGCCACTCTGTCCCAGCGTCGTCACCACACGGTAAAGCTGTCCAGTAAATACATTCTGCAAAAATGTAAAACTTGCCATTAGCGCTGTCCCTATCCAAAACCCAAAACGGTGTCCTTTTAAAAATTGCAGCATGAACCCAATGCTTTCTAGGCCCAAATATTCTTTTTTTTGTTTATTCATGCTGT
>CALLNG010000448.1 GCA_938005345.1 uncultured Clostridia bacterium | reverse complement strand
TAAAATGGAAAGTACAAAAGGAGCAATCCATGTCTATATTTTTTTAATTTTTCTGGAAAACATCGTAATTCCATGCCGCCGTAAATGAGGGGGAGCGGCCCTTTGCTCCCCTCTTATGGCTTAGACCAGTTATCCAGTTCCTTTTTATATTTTTGCAGCAACTCTTGCGCAAATTCTTGATTCATTCCCTCACTAATAATGTGCAGCAGGGGCTTATGCCGATGCGGCAGCACCAAAACCCAACCACCGTCCTCATAAATCTTTACTCCTTCCGCTAGTTCCACATTTTGTTGTTCATGCTGCTTCATTAAGTGGTGCATCGCCTGCCCTTTCCTGCGGTTTTCACAAGCGCATTGTGTCTCGCCGAAATACGTTTGCGGGATATCCTGCAATACCTGTGCAAACGTGCGCCCTTCTTCCTTTAGGAAGTCCAGCAGCTTCACCAAACCGCCCACTGCATCAAACTCCAGTAGAAATTGGTCACTCAGACTTTCCCGGCCATTTTCCCGCGACAGCCCTGCCATTACCTCCAGTGGAGAAGCCTTGGTCCACACTACCTGTCCTTCCAGTTCCTTCGCCATCTGTTCCACTCCTTTGGAGCGGTCTAAGGCGGCAATATACTGTGTCCCTTTGTGGCTCTTCATGACGATATAGGCCGTTAACATAAAAAAACGTTCCCGGCTGAGGACTGTTCCGTCATCGCCTACCAACACCAAATTTTCACCGCTGCTGTCGATATATACCCCTAAATCATAACTTCCGTCCCGCATTTCATGGCACAATTTTTCCAGGCTTGTTTTCCGTTCCTGTCCCGGCGCGCTCACCAATTTATAGTTGCAGGAAACTTCGTTCATCACGGAGGTGACAATGGACTTAAGCAAAGCGGTTTCCGCATGAATCAAAATATTAAAATTCAGTTTTGCGTTGCGCAGGCTGCTGACAATATCCCGCACATAGTAGGAACGGTAACTGGACAGTGACAATACTTCCTTCATGTCCTGCACACTGCTGCGTCCAAAATCCTCCCGTACCAGCAAATTTTCTAGTTTCCGTTCCGCTTCCCGCATCAAATCTGCGCCCGTTTCATCCATGACCCGGATTTCGGTTTGCCCATCTGGTGCTTTCATGACATGCAGTCCGCCGCTAAATCCATAAAACCGGATTCCTGCGCGCGTGATGGGAATAGGCTGTTTCCCCAGCTCTACTGCCTGCACACCGCCTGCCATAAGTCCGGCGGTAAGGGCATATTTTAACATGATACTGGCATAATCCTCGTCACTGCTGACTGCAATTTTACCGCCGCGGTTTAGCGAGGCGAAAGCCGCGCCAATTTTCGCTGCCACCTCCGGCGTTAATTCCACGCTAACAGTTCCGCGGATACCGTTTTCTCCAAATTCAATTTTGCTATTTTCTTCTCCCCAAATAACGTTTTGTCCCACTACAGAGTCTTCCTGCACTGTTTTATGGTTCCATATTTTTACGCCAGGATGAATGATACTATTTTCTCCCACAACACTATGGGCTCCCAACGCACTTTCCTGCTGCATCACACTATGTGGCTTGAGTACCGACTGTTCGCAGAGGACGGCATCATAGGCGCTGCTACCCTGCATCAACCGGCAGCCATCCCATAGTACGCTGTGTACGGCAGCAGCGCCCTCTTCCAACACACAATCCCTACCAATGCAGGTATATGGTCCAACCTGCGCGCCGGAACGCAGGACGCTCCCCCGGCCAATATACACGGGAGGCCGCAAGGTCACTTGCTTTTCCATTTTGACTCCTGGTTCAATCCAGATTCCTTCCCGCACCTCTTCCGCTTCCGGCTGAATGTGCGTTTTTCCCTGTAAAATATCAAATTGGCATTGTTTATAGGACTGGATTGTGCCAATATCACACCAATACCGATCTGTTACATATCCATAGATTCCCTGCGGTGTATGCATTAATTGGGGAAACAAATCTTTGGAAAAATCAAACGCTTCCCCCGGCGGTACTGCATCCAGCGCCTGTGGCTCCAAAAGATAGATGCCAGTGTTCACCGTATCGCTGAATACCTCGCTCCAAGAAGGTTTCTCCAAAAAGCGGGTGATACGCCCTTCTTCATTGGTGACCACCACCCCATATTCCAATGGCGTATCCACCTGTTTCAACACCAATGTTGCCAGTGCTTTTTTCTCCCGATGGCAAACCAGTGCTGCTGATAAATCCACGTCACACAGGGCATCTCCGCTGATGACTATACAGGTTTCGTCAACAAATCCTCCTGTGTTTTTCACACTGCCCGCTGTACCCAGTGGCTGCGCCTCCATAAAGTATTGCACCCTTACGCCAAACCTACCTCCATCGCCAAGCCAATCCATAATTGTTTTTGGCAAATACTGCAATGTCACGGCAATATCCGTTATGCCATGTGTTTTTAGCAACAGCAACAGATGTTCCAGCACCGGTTTATTTAACACCGGCGCCAATGGTTTTGGCTTACAGCAGGTGAGCGGCCGCAAACGGCTTCCTTCTCCCCCTGCCATAATGACTGCTTTCATAATAAAAAGCACCTCCACTTGTTATGCAAATAATAAAACATGCGTTTATTATTCGCTCGTGGAGGTGTTATTATTCTCACTTTTTGGTTTTTTCTGTATCCTCTTTTTGGTTTTGACGGGTTTCAAACACATTTTTCCGTCTAGCGCTTTTACGGATTTGTTTAATTGCAAGATCCATTGCTACTACCAAAAGAATCAGGAGAATCAACTGCCACACTTCTGCCACCTGCCCCATTTGAATTCGTTTGTGACGTTTCGCCGGTATGGATGCTCCACTTTGTTCTTGAAAACGGCTTTTGTATCATGTCACAAATCTTTCCTTTTATCGTACTGTATTTATCCAAAATTGTCAAGTGGTTTTTCCCGTTTGAATTTTTTTCAGCAAATAGCGCCGGTGTGCCAGAAAACATTCCCCGGCCTTGGCCGCTGGTATTTATTATTCGCTATCCAGTTGGTATTGGCTTTGGGGAGCCGGCTCCCGCATCAGCCATTTCCCACAGGTAAAATCCGGGATGGCAACGGGTGCGCCGCCGCATGCGATCGATTGCTCAGACAGTGCCGTAATACTCATCCAGGCTGCCGCATCGTATACATCGATCGGCGGCTGAACGCCGTTTCGGACGCTTTCAAAAAACGCGGAAAACACCAGCC
>CALLNG010000447.1 GCA_938005345.1 uncultured Clostridia bacterium | reverse complement strand
ACAGTATCCCCTTCAATGCCTAGTTCATCTATAACCTCTGCTACTAACCGGTGTACAATACCGTGGGTACACCCCGGACAGTAATGTAACGTCACATCGGACAGTGCGTGAGGCCGTTCAAATACCTTTGCCATTATTTCGCACCTCCCAGCAGTTTCTCTATTTCTGCCACAATTTCATCCGGCGTTGGAACAATTCCACCATTACGTCCGTAGAAATGGACTGGTTTTTCTCCATTTACCGCCAAACGTACATCTTCCACCATCTGTCCCTGGCTCATTTCCACAGTTAAAAAGCATTTTGCCGTTTTTGCCGCCAGTGCAATTTCTTTTTTGGGGAACGGCCATAAAGTGATGGGACGGATTAATCCTACCTTCATTCCTTTTTCTCTTGCAATTCCCATTGCTGTTTTGGCAATTCTCGCTGTTACTCCATATGCCACTAACACAACATCTGCATCTTCTAATTGCTGCAATTCCACCTTGACTTCCTTTTCCTGTATCTGTGCATAACGCCCCGCCCGTTGATTGTTCAATTCTTCCAGTTCTTCTGGCGTTAAATACAAAGAATTGACAACATTTTTTTTACGTTTCATTTTGGTTCCGGTTGTCGCCCATGTTTTTTCTGGTATCTCCCGGCTCTTCATCTCATGAAATGTAATGGGCTCCATCATCTGACCCAACATACCGTCACCCATAATCATAACCGGCATACGGTATATGTCGCCAAGGTCAAATGCTTCTGCAGTTAAATCAACAAGTTCTTGCACTGATGCCGGTGCGAGTACAATCAGGTGGTAATCTCCATGTCCGCCGCCCTTCACAGCCTGGAAATAATCTGACTGTGCCGGCTGAATACCGCCTAATCCCGGGCCTCCACGAACAATATTTACAATCAAGCAGGGTAAATCCGATGCTGCAATATAAGATATTCCTTCCTGTTTTAGGCTAATCCCAGGACTGGAGGAAGATGTCATCACCCTAGCCCCTGCCCCAGCGGCTCCATATACCATATTAATTGCTGCTACTTCGCTTTCTGCTTGTAAAAACAGGCCGTCCACCTGTGGCATCCGCTTAGACATATAAGCCGAAACTTCTGTCTGCGGCGTAATCGGATACCCAAAAAACAACCGGCAGCCAGCACGGATAGCGGCTTCTGCCAGCGCTTCATTTCCTTTCATTAATACTTTTTCTGACACTGATTTCACGCTCCAATCTATTTCATTACTGTTTCACTTTACTTCTTACTTATCGACTTCTATCACACAGTCGGGGCAGATTGTTGCGCAGGACGCGCACCCTACACACTTTTCCATTTCCAAAATTTGCGCTGGGCGGAATCCTTTTTTATTCATTTTTTCTGCCATAGAAAGCAAATGAAGCGGACAGGCCGTTGTACACAGCCCACAGCCCTTACAGGCCTCTACATTAATTTTAATTTTTGCCATTTTCTCACCTCCATCAAAGGTATCGCTATTCTCAGCCTCTGCCTCCCGGCAGTTGAAGCTGCAAATCCAATTCAAATAAATTTGCTATATTCAGCTGCGGCGCAATATCCCGCCGTACAGTCGTCCATTTAATGGGAACTTGTAAGTCATCCGCTGCACGTTCCACCTCTGGCATCCCCTCTAATATTTCCTGCGGGGTTGTGAGATAGGATAAATTGGTGTTATTTACCAGTCCGCTTACCCGCAGGCGGGAAGACTGTTCTATGAAACGTACACTTTGCACGATTTCTTCCGCTGTCGATGTTAAAGGACGTTTCTGATTTACAACCGCTAACATTTCATATGGCAATGCTTCAAATCTCGCCTTATATTGCCCAAGCGCTGTTGCACCTTCATCGTCCCCTCCCACATCAAATATTACATAGTCCTCTGTTTTTTCAAAGGCGGCATACACTTCCGGCGGAAGTGCAGGCAAATCTAAATTTGTGTTTGCATAAATCGGCGCAATAACGCAAATTCCCAAAGCGGTTAATTTTTCTCTGACATCATTGGTTCGGAAATACGGATTCACTGTATCCAAATCAACAATGGTTACAGAATTTCCTACTTTTCGAAGCCGCAATGCTAAGTTGAGTGCAACTTCAGTTTTTCCGCTTCCATAATGTCCAACAATAACGGTACGCTTTGCAATTTCCAATCGGGTTCCTCCTACTCTTTGATACAACCGGCAACACAGCCTATTGTAGACTTGTTTAGTCCTTTTTTATTATACTACAATATGAAAGAGAAAAAAAGAACGTTTTATGCTTTAACTTAATTCGTTTTATGCTTTTTCTGCAATTTTCAATCCTTCTTTTGTCTTAGCAGCCAAATCCAGTAATTCCTCAGCATGCCGGCATGCAGTCTCCGTAATTTGTCCGCCAGAACTTAACCGTGCAATTTCCATGACACGACCTTCCCGGTCTAGCTGTTTTACTGTGGTTGCAGTTCTACCTTCTTTGACCGCTTTTTGTATTAAATAATGATGGTCTGCCATAGCCGCTATCGTACCGCTGTGTGTGATGATGATGGTTTGTTTTTCTAACGATACCTTTTCTAGCTTCTGCGCCACTTTTTCTGCTGCCTGCCCACTGATGCCTGTATCAATCTCATCAAATACATACGTTTCATTGCTGTCCGCCTTTGCCATAATACATTTGATTGCTAACATAATACGCGAAAGCTCACCACCAGAAGCAATTTTGGAAAGCGGACGCAATTCTTCTCCTATATTGGGCGCAATCAAAAAAGAAATTTTATCTTGCCCCTTGGGCGTAAAATCCCCGGTTTGCGTTTGCTGCACCTGAAATGTACACCCCTTCATTTGCAAGTCCGACAATTCCATTTCCACTTTCGATTCTAACTCTTTAGCAGTCTTGCTTCTCCGCTCTGTCAGTTCCGTTGCACATGTCTGCAAATTTTGCTGCACTTGAATTAACTTCTGTTCCAGTTCCTCGCATTTCTGTTCACTCCCGCGAAGTTCCCCAAGGCGCACCTCCGCTTCGTCTCGAAACTGTAAAATTTCTTCTACGGTTTGCCCATATTTTCGTTTTAATGTATGAATAATATCTAACCTCTCATGAATGCTATCCAATTCCTGATCCTGGTAATCCAATTCTCCCAAGCAGGCCGCAATGCTTGCTGTCACGTCTTCCAGATTGTATTTCACATCCTCCAAGCGGCTGGAAATATCAGCAAAATCATCTCCAAATCCAGCAATAGTCTGCAATTCAGAAGCGCTATTGCCAATCCATTCTGCCGCACTTCCCTCCTGTTCATACAATTGTTGATATGCACTTCCCAGTACTTCCTGTACTCTTTGTACATTTTCCAGCAACATCCGGCGTTCTTCCAAATTTTTTTCTTCCTCCGGTACTAACTGCGCCGCTTCAATTTCCTGTATTTGAAATTCTAATACATCTATCTCACGAACCCGTTTGCTCTCATCCATTTGCAGGCCTTCCAGCTGTTTTTGCAACATTCCATATCGCTCATATAGTTGCCTATACTGTTCTTTGCACTCTTTAACCGTTCCGCCTGCCCATTCATCCAGCAAATCAATATGTTTGTCCTCACTATAGAGCAAAGTAGTATCTTGCTGTCCATGAATATGAATCAGATACTTCCCGATTTCTTTTAGTACAGTCACGCTGGAAAGTGCGCCGTTAATTTTACAGACGCTACGCCCATTGGCAGACAGTTCCCGTTCCACTAACAGAGATCCATCGTCACTTGGTTCCAGACCGTATGGATCAAGCAATTTCCAAACGGCATCGGAAACATAAAATAAAGCGCTTACTTTTGCCTTTTCTGCGCCCGTCCGAATGATGTCTTTCTGCGTCCGCTGTCCCAGTACCATAGCAATAGAATCAATCAAAATGGATTTGCCCGCACCGGTTTCTCCCGTTAATACATGAAATCCATCATAGAGTTCCATCTGTAACGACTCAATGACCGCAACATTTTGAATACTCAACTGCGCCAGCATACGCCGTCCCTTCCTTCCATTATTTGACTAGGCGTTTTAATTTTGCCGTCAACTTTTGCGCCTCTTTGGTGTCCCGTATAACAACCATCGCTGTGTCATCACCAGCAATACAACCAATTACGCCGTCATGTTCCATCGCATCCATCGCCGATGCTGCGGCTTGCGCCATTCCTGGTAACGTTTTAATTACGACAATGTTTTGGGCATAATCTATCGTGGTAACGCTTTCGGCGAAAATAATCTGCAATTTGGCATCAATATCACTTACCGCACCAGCAGCCGTTGTTGCATATTTATACACACCATGTTCACTCATTACCTTAATGAGACGCAATTCCCGAATATCTCTCGAAACAGTTGCTTGCGTTGCATCAAAGTTCTCTGCTCTGAGTCGTTCCACAAGCTCCTCTTGCGTTTGTATCTCATATTCGCTGATTAATTCAATTATCTTCGCATGTCTGTCATACTTGCTCGCCATTCGCCCTGTTCCCTCCTATTTTCCAGCAATTTTTTCTCGCACAATATCATAAAAACTTTTTCCATCTACTTTGATTAATTGACAGACGCGCGGCGCTCTCGTTACAAAAAGTTCATCTCCACACGTCATTGCTTTATCATGCCGCCCATCTATCGTAATTTTTGCTGTATATCGATAGGTGCTGCCAATTTTAATGCTTACCGCTCTGTCTGCCGGCAACACAATGGGCCGGGCATATAAATCATGCGGACAAATGGGTGTAATCAAAATGGTATCCATATTGGGGTGCACTACTGGACCACCAGCAGACAAAGAATATGCGGTTGAACCCGTCGGCGTTGCGATTATGATGCCATCTGCCATATAGGAATCCACCATCGTGCCATCTACATGAATTTGTAGTTCAATCATGCGGGAAAAGGTTTCCCGCGTAATCACTACGTCATTGAGCGCAGTCCTTTTGCGTGATTGAAAATCTGTTTCCAGCATCATACGTGATTCAATACGGTACTCACCACGCATAATTTGATTCCATTTTTCTTCAAAATCATCCACTTCCACAGATGATAGAAAACCGACGCGCCCCAAATTCACACCAAACATCGGTTTGTTATACTGGCTCGCTTTGGGTGCCATAGAAAGCAGTGTCCCGTCTCCGCCGAGGCCAATGACACAATCAGCACGCTTATAGACCTCTGCCCCTCGCCTTTGCAGTGCGCGAAGTCCATCAATTTTGCCGCATCCACTGATATCTACTATTACCTTTACACGTTTTTCTAATGTCCGTATTACCCTTCGCAAAATTTGAAACTCTTTATCTTTGATTCGATTGGGTATAATTGCTACTGTTTTCATCTGCTATGCTCCTTATGATTTTTGTATTGTGTCATAGCTTTTTTGCATTGCACGAATTACTTCCTCCATCCCATAAGCGCGGAGTGTCTGTACAAATTGGTCATATTGGCTTAATGGGATCTCGCCAATAATAAACTTTGTTACCGTTTGATTTTGATATTCTATAGCTTTCGTAATATTTTGAGATAGCTGTTCTGCATTCTCATACGATATTTCTATTTGCGGCAAGATATGCTGCGCAGCATTATTATCTCCCCATTTATCTAGCGCCTCTTTTTGCAAATCAGTCCTGTAATATTGGATGGTGTACTGTGCATCTTTAATAAAAGGACCGCCGTAACTAGTACGGGTATACATGGCAAGTGCAGTACCCATCGACATATCCGGATTATCTGTAATAAGCGCAGAATAAGTTGGAATGCCATTTTGCATCGTATAACTTACGCCCTCTTCTCCAAAATTAAAATACCGATTCCCCTCTTCTGTATAGGCATAATTCAAAAATTGGACCGCTAATTGTGGTGATTTGCATCCTGCACTCACTGCCGCGCCATAGGTTTTGATATATTTCGGATCACGCGGTGCAATTTGCGTGGTTTCTCCCTTTTTCAAGGATGGGTTTTTCACACTGGTTATCCGCATTTGCAGTTGTTCTTCTTCAATTTTCTTTTGCCAGGGTCCTAAATCTGCGCCTAAATAGCAAAACCCTGCTCCGGTTTTCCCTTCAAATAAGTTCATCTCCATAATATCATAACTAACAAATGGATACATTGGGTCGATCAGTCCCTCTTGATACCATTTTGCCATACGTTCTACAAAATCCCGGAAGCCTGGCTCAAAAGGTCCAAACTTCACTTGACCATTGTCCTGGTAGAATCTCCATTGTACCCCATACGCCCCAATTAAGGCATTAATACCCAGAGCATCTGGTGTTATTCCCAAAGGCGCCTCTGCCCCTTTTTGTTCTTTAAATGCCCGCAATGCTATTTCCCATTCATCGATGGTTTCCGGCAATTCTAGTCCCAGTTCGTCCAACCAATCCTTGCGAAAAAAAGGCCCAAAGAATACAGTTTGATAATCTTCTGCATATCCGCCAATAAAATAAGGACACTGGCCATTGTCCAGTATGGCTATTTGCCGCGCATCGTCATGTTCTTCTAAAAAACCTTTATAATCCGGCGCATATTTTTCTAACAGTGGGGATAAATCAATAATTTTTTGTTCATTAAGTTGTTTTAGCGCGCCTCCTGGTGCACCTTCCCAAGACATCTCAATAATATCCGGCAAATTATTAGAGGATATCATCACCTCAAAACTTCCAACTAGACCACCGGCCTTATTTGGATGAATATATTCCACCTTAATGCCTGTCCTTTCCTCCAGTCCTTTGCTAAACTCCGTCATTTGCATGGAGGATGCAGCCGTGCTGCCAATGTCACTCCATCCCATCCAATAAGTTAACGTTTGATCTGTCTTTATCGAATATTTGCTATTATTATCGCAACCCACCATACCCGCTACACAGGCACATGCTATAATAGCCGCTATCCACCGTTTCATGGCATCCACTCCAATTATCTATTACTCTGTACATTCGTGATTACTCACAAGTAACGCATAAATATTCATAATACTATGATACACCAAATTCTCCAAAAAGTAAAGGTTTTTTCAACGTCACACATAAGTTTTTTCTGCATATGATGTACTGTAGTTCTATTATTGAATTTAATTTTGAAGGGAAGAAATTTCAATGAATTGTAATTGTAACTGTAATTGCTGCCCACCTTGTGACAACAATGGAAACAATCACTCTGTAAGACCAATAGCAAACGGATGTGAACCTATTATGTGTCCGCCGGCAAAATGTTTTTGCTGTACTGGAATGAATGTGCCTAAATTCAACGCTTCTGCTGCACATTCCATTTTTGCTAATGTACAACAAATTTTCGACAGTGAAACTGTTATGGGCTGCAACATCAGTCAGCCAATCAATCTAACGCCAACAGGCTGCAGCATCATCACCGAATTTACGCCCTGCGGAGGCGGTTGCTGTGTTAGCGACCCTATCATAGATGAAAATTCATGTTTCGCTATTCAGTCCTACAGTGCGACTATTTTAAACGCCTACCCAACAACGGCTCCGACCGCCAATGATATTTTAATTAATAATATTCCATTTGGCGGCACAGTCAATGTCATCAACCAAAACAAATTCTCTATCGCACTGGAAGATTTGAGTGAATCGGTATTCAATCCACTTTGCCAGGACAAAAAAGAAGGTTCTAAAGTTGCTGTCGTCATTGACCCGCAAGGTACAACGATTAGCTTTATTGCGGAATACATCCTGTGCGGCACAGTTACTACATCCCGCGGCGCTTTCCGTTTTAAAATGTTAATTCGGAATGCAGAGTATGAAACCACTACGCATACTACCAGTATTTTCACTAACGACGTTTGCATCCCATTTTTAAGATGCAAGGATACCGGCCTGATGACATTTGATTTCTGCTTTGATGCACAACTTATAGCACCGCAAATTTTTGTGGATGAAAACGGACAGCTGAATTTGACAGGAACGTTAATCATCATCCCAAGCACAACCATTGAAACACTGATTGACAAAAAAGTAATTTTGTCGGTAATTGATGCTGACGAAGCAGAAAAAAACGATAAGGATTGTGGCTGCAATCATAAATGTAAATAACCTCTTATCTTGTCAAGGGAAATACTAGAAAAGCAGCCGGGGCTTTAT
>CALLNG010000446.1 GCA_938005345.1 uncultured Clostridia bacterium | reverse complement strand
GAGAGTTTCAGAAGAATTGCTAAATAAAGTTAAATATACTGCTAAGATGCATAGTCGCTCAATAACTAAAGAGATGGAATTTATATTGAAACGATATATCTATAAATATGAAAAAAATTTGGACTAATTGAAAATAATATAGATGAAAAGTGATAAAAAGATAGGACTGCCTTATTGCGACAGCCCCATCAACTGAAAACAATGACAGATGGAAAATTAATTGTTGAAAGTTTCAAATGCTGTATTCTATGACTTTTTTGCGCTTAATTTTTTAAAGTGATTAATGTGTAGGTAAAATAATAGTAGATTCAATTTTATCAGCCCATCCGTTAAACCCATATTCTCGCATTTTTTGCAGGAGTTCTTTTAGAGAATATTCTCCAATACGGTTAATTTGTAAAAGTTCATTGGAACTGTTTATCATAAGAATTTTATTTGTATCAAAAAGTTTTGCATTTAATAAGGCATGATATACTTTTGTTGAAAAATGCATGTCTTCTATTTTAATATTACCGTTTTTTAACAATTCAAGCTGTATTTGAAGTTGCAATATCACATTATTTTTTTCTTGTAATAATGCTGCAAGTTTTATGTTATTTTCTAAAATTTGAGAAACATAACACATTTGGACGCCGGTTTCCTGTCGAAATTTTATTAAAGCTTCTGCAATAATATTACGTGCTCGCTGTCTGCTCACATTTCCTATCATTTCCCCACTTGTGAATAGGTCAAACCGTGTTTATAAAAGGCTTTCAGTGCAATGCGGCTGTTAACCGTAGGGGCGTTGGTTCGAGTCCAACTTGGAGAGCCGAATAAAAAATGGTCTGGATATTATCCAGACCGTTTTTTTGATACAATAAGGACAGCCATATGTGAGTAGCTGCCAGTGATAGTAATGTGGAGTCAAACATTTGATGACCCTTTTAGGGGTTAGGTCAGTTACAGCCCCTCTAAGGACAGTGCACCCCCTGCATTGGACGGGGGATATGATTTGAGAGAAAAGTGTGGGGAATCAAAAAGCTCAATTGCAAGAAAATAGCTATAGAATACGTTTAATGTTGTCACTCATTTTGTTGAGCCGTCCAAAACTAAATAGTCCGTTTCCATACTCCACATCGTGGCCGAAGCCGCCTAAGTCTTCCGTATAAATGCTGAGCACAAGACGCATTTCCTCTGGCGTCAAATAACGCTGCATGCGGTTGTAGGCTTTTTTATGTAGCAGTGCGGCAGAACCTGCAATGATGGGAGTTGCCATGGAAGTGCCGCTCAAACGGGCAAATTTTCCTCCGGGGTAGCAAGAAAGAATATCGGTTCCGGCGGCTGCAATGTCAGCACGGCGTCCACGGGAACTATATTTCGCGCGCCGCTTGGTGATATCAACTGCAGTGACGGAAATACATTCTTCAAATTTGGCGGGGTAACCGATGGTGTCTCCCGGAAGACTGCCGTTGTTCCCAGCAGCACAGACAAGCGTAATCCCACGATGGTACGCTTCCATGATTTGGGCATGATAAGAAGGGTCATAATCCTTGGAGGCAAAAGACATATTGATGACATGAACCTGCTCATCCATTAGCCAGATGAGTGCGTTACGGATAGCTTCGCCATCTGCATTTCCATCTGGCAGAAATGCTTTGGCAATGTACAGGTCACAACCTGGCGCAACGCCCACGACACCAAAATGGTTGAGAGAAGCAGCCACGATACCTGCAACATGGGTACCATGCCCATTTTCATCGCACATTGTATCGGGATCTGGATCAACAAAATTGCGCATTTTCACAATGCGGTTTTTAAGGTCTGGATGATTGGGATCCACTCCGGTATCAATAATTCCCACGCGTACAGATTCCCCTTTGGTTTCTCCCCACTCCAAAGGAGCACCGACCATTTTTACGCCGTAGTCAATGACCTCACCTGCTACGAAATCCGTTGTTTTTTGCAATTTAAAATCTGATATTTGAAAAGGGTATGTACCCAAAAGAAACACCTCCGCATCCAGTACTTCATTGTAGTATATGATTTTTTCGGCAGAATCGTTCAGATGGTATGAAAATGTTCGTTTGGTATATACTATTCTTAGCCATTTATTGAGAGGAGGCGCGGGAAATGACACAAAAACCAAAGTACACCCAAACCAAAGACGTTACGTTATTCAGTGAGGAGCAAAGCCAGCCAATGCGCCTTCAGGAGGAGCAGATAAAAAAATTATTTGAAAAAAGCGGGGATGTCATTGTTCGGCCTATTCTGGTAGGAAAGTTGCAGGCCGCTTTGTTTTGTGTGGACGGATTGATAGATTCCAAAACGATTGGCGAGTTGATTATAAAACCGCTTTCTACCGATGAATCCCTACAGCAAGCCGCAGATGCGCAACAAGCCGTGCAACTGCTGCTGGATGGTGCGGCGCGTTTTCCGTTTGTTACGGAAGAAACGGATGTGCATAAAGTGATTACCGCAGTACTCAGCGGACTCACTGCGATTCTGTTTAGTAGTATTGAAACGGCAGTGCTGATAGACGCGCGTGGATTTGAGAAGCGGTCGATTGGAGAGCCAGTGGATGAAAATGTGATTAAGGGGGCAAAAGACTGTTTTGTGGAGGTAATCCGCGTCAATACTGCAACTATTCGACGCAAAATCAAGTCACCCAATCTGGTCATTGAGGAAGATTCCATTGGAAAAATGTCCATGACAAATTATGCTTTAGTATATCTAAATGGTGTAACCAACCGGCATATTCTCAAAGAAATCCGCCAAAGAATTAAAAAAATTGATGTCGATGGCATGATGGCCAGTGGAAATTTAGAAGAAAGTCTATCCGAAAGGCCCTTTTCCATTTTTCCGCAACTCATGTATACAGAACGACCGGACAAATTTTGTTCCAATATTTTAGATGGGCGCGTTGGTATCCTTATCGATGGATTGCCGCTAGCTTATATTTTGCCGGTGAGCATGACCATGTTTTTGCAAGCGCCGGAAGACTATTCCAACAATTTTATTTTTAGTTCCACCATTCGTTTTTTGCGCTATTGTTGTTTAGCAGTATCGTTGCTGTTGCCAGGATTTTATATTGCGATTACCACGTTTCACCAGGAAATGATACCTACGGAGCTTGCAATATCCATCCAAAATGCAAAAGCAGACGTGCCATTTCCCGCTTTTGTGGAAATCGCTGGAATGTTGATTGCGTTTGAAATATTGTTGGAGGCGGGACTGAAACTGCCTAAGACGATTGGGCAGGCGGTGTCCATTGTTGGTGCACTGGTTGTGGGACAGGCAGCTGTGGAAGCGAAAATAATTTCGCCGGCTGTTGTTATCGTGATTGCATTTACAGGAATTTGTGGCTTCACAATGCCCAATCAGGATTTTGGTAATGCAGTGAGGCTTTGGCGGTTTATTTTTACACTGGCAGGAAGCTTAGCAGGCTTGTTTGGGGTTATGGTAACCATTATCTTTTTACTTTTGGAACTATGCAGCATTCAAAACTTGGGGGCGGCCTATGTGGAACCGCTGTCGGATAGCATTAGTTCCCATATAAAAGATACGCTGCTGCGCCCACCATTTCGCTATTTAAATTGGCGGCCTTTTTCTGTTCGCCCAATTAACATTCGGCGACAGAGATAACAGAAAGGCGGGAGAAGGTTGAATAGATGTAAACAAGCTATCGTTTTGGCTATAGTTTTATTTCTCAGCGTATGCGGTGCAGGGTGTAAACGTAATAACAACAATCAACGGGAAATTAACAGCATTGACTTTGTACGGATGGTAGGAATTGATGCAGTACAGGAAATGCCGGGACAGCTGAACGTGACACTGGAGCTGAAAGCTGGGAATGGTGGCGGAGACAGCGGCGGTGGTGGCGAGGAAAAGGGCGGCGGGCAACAAGAAGAGGCAACACTGCTAAGTGCACAGGGAAGTTCCTTTTCTGAGGCAATGACGCAAATACAAGCACAACATGATAAACGGTTGGTATTATCACATAGTGATTTTTTTCTGGTAGGCGAAGCAGCAGCGCAGCAAGGACTTGCGCCGTTTATGGATTTTATATCCAGGAGCAATCAAATTCAATTTACAGCAAATGTTTATATAACAAAAGGCGAAGCAGCTGAATTAATCAAGGCATTTAGTAAAGAAAATGGTTTGGTTAGCAATCAACTGAAGAATTTGTCAGAGCAGGTGTGGGATTTGTCTAATGCCAATAATACAACCGTGATTCAGGTAATGGGCATGTTAGATGACCCATATGGCGGAATGAAGATTCCCTATTTAGCGTTAATAGAACAAGAGGATGGAAAGAAGAATTTAGAGGTTGGCGGATATGCCTTGTTTCAAGATACGGTACTGGTAGATTTTGCGGATACTGACGCTTCACGCGGACTCAATTTTTTTACGAATGAAGTATATTCCGGGATTATACCAATACGGGACTCAAACGGTGAAATAGTTGTCACGAGAATTACAGATACAGAAACAAAAACGAAAACAAAGTACCAGGAAGAAATGCTTACCGTACAAGTACAAGTGGAAGTACACACAACTTTAGAAGAAATGCACGCGGCACAAAATGTATTTGTTTCGCCAGAATATGAGATGATTATCCGTGGGCAGAATCAATATATTAAGACCTTAATTTTGCGGGCAGTGGAGGAAGCCAAACAAAACCAAACAGATGTTTTGTCTTTGGCTACTGTTTTTCGGATGCAACACCCTGTAATTTGGGAAAATATCAAAGAGAACTGGACGCAAATTTTGTTAAATAGCAAATTTGAGGTAGAGGTTTCTTCTAGAATGGACCGGTCGTATGACTATGAGGAGTCAAACAGGTCAGATCAGTCGTAAAAGGAGCAAGGCAGCATGGCGTTTTGGATTATTTTAACATTGGCAGTTGGGGCAGTACAAATAAAAACGGCGGTCCGATACCGCAATTATAAGGAAATTGCAGCTTTTGGGATTTTAGCAGCCGTGGCAATTGCCTTGACGTTATATGTTCAGCGGTATCCTGCACAGCTTAGCTTAGCGTCTGAAATACTGCGGTGGTTTGGGTTAGAGTAGGAGGAAACGTAAAAATGGAAAAGAAAATTTCTCTGCGGGAAGCAATAACGTTATACCTGTTGATTGCCATCTCTCCAACTATTATGGTCACCACAAACTATGCCGCGCGCAGTGCAAACCAGGCTGCATGGGTTACGCCTATTGTGGCAATTTTGCCAGGACTGATATTGGTATGGGTAATCAATAAGTTGTTTCAAAGGTATCCCTCTTCTTCCTTCGATGAAATGCTGTATGAAATTTGTGGCGTAGCAGTAGGGAAGATGCTTTTGGCACTGTACGGCATCTGGTTTTTGTTACTTTCTGCAGTCTATCTCCGGTATTATGCGGAACGGATTCAATCCTCTTTGCTCACGGAAACCAGTATTGATTTTTTGCTTATTATGATGTTTTTGTTGGTTTGGTTTGCATTACGCAAGGGAATCAAGACGGTTGGCGGGTTCGCGGATTTGACATTGCCCGTTATTGTATTTTTACTGGGAGTGTTGGTCATTTTTGCCCTTCCTAAGATACGGGTGGAACACATTTTTCCTGTTACCCATCTTGACACATTGCCCGTTATGCGCGGTAGCCTTGCGCCTCTTTCTGTGACAGGATATCTAGTGTGCCTACTGTTTTTAGGGAACAAAATTAAAAATAAATCCCAAATGAAAAAGCAGGGTGCCATCGGTATCTGTTTACTAGCTGCAATTGGGGTGTTGATTATTGCAATTTCTTTGGGAACCTGTGGTGTATCTGTCAGTAAACGTTCCCCAATACCTTTTTTTCTGGCAGTCAAACAGATTCAGATTCTTGGAATTTTAGAGCGGTTCGAACCAATTTTAATTGGCGTGTGGGTAATATCAGATTTTTTAATTATCTACTTATTTATCTATTGTTTTCTACAAACCACGCAATCGCTATGTAACCTGCAAAGCAACCATATATTGCTGCTACCGTTGTTTTTACTTCTGCTGGCATTGACAAAAATCATTGCGTCATCACGCTATGAACTGGAGATTTTTACTCAATATGTTATGGGAACCGCTGGACTTGTTTTTAAGTATGGTATCCCAATTGGTATCATTATTATAGGAAAAGTGAGGAAAAAACTATAAAACGAAAAGGCGTTTAGCGCCTTGCGATTCAAAGCAATCAAAAACGACCACTCTAAAACGAGCGGCCGTTTTGATATAGATGGACTTGTTTTACTGCTGGATTCAAAAAATAAACGGTATCATTGTGGCCAGTAGCGCCTTTTGCCGAAAACTCCAAATTAGTTGCACCGTGCAAGTCTACATTGGCGGCTTCAAAGGAGGTGCCGGCGTCTAAAGATTTGGACAGCAACACGATACCACTGTCCGCATCGCGTACTTCCATTGTCACGGGTGTATCGCTGTCAGGTGGGTTATACAGGGTTGTG
>CALLNG010000445.1 GCA_938005345.1 uncultured Clostridia bacterium | reverse complement strand
AGCTTTTTTTGCCGCAGATGCTGTAATTTGCTCCACCTCTTCTACAATCTCGCGCATGTCAAACAAATCCAGCTGCACGTCGCTCGCCATGCTCTCCAAACGTGACAATTCCAAAGTATCCTGTATCAGCCGTGACAGGCGGTCTGTTTCTTCCATAATAATTTGCAAAAATTGCTGTGCCGCCACTTCGTCTTTCACCGCGCCGTCCAGTAGGGTTTCCACAAACCCGCGGATGGACGTAAGCGGCGTCTTGAGTTCATGCGACACGTTGGCGGTAAATTCGCTGCGCATCCGTTCCATTTTTTTGGATTCCGTCACGTCTGTCAACAGCAGTACAATGCCACCCCGGTCCACACTGCTAATAAACACACGGATATCCCTTCCGTTCTCACGTCGGTCCAAAAATGCCGACTCTTTGCGGTTCCACACCTGGTCCAACGCTTCCAGCAGCCGCCTGTCCTGTACTACCCGGACAATCAAATCACCCGGTTGCACATCGCTTGCCAGGCCCAAATATTCCTTGGCACGCTGGTTAATAATGGTAATCCGCCGTTCATCATCCAGCGCCACAAATCCCTCATTCATCGCGGCTAAAATATGGTTAATCTTGGTGTTTTGCTCCCGCAGTTGGTAAATATGCTGTAGTAGCGTCCCTTTCATTTGATTGATATTTTGCGCAATCGGCTCAAGTTCAGTGAGCCCGTGGGCTCCCGCCACGGTCTGGTAATCGCCGGCCGTGATTTGTTCCACATCCTGTGCCAACGCCTGTACAGGCTGGCTCAGCCGCCGTGCCACCAAGCGCGCCGTCAGTAAACTCAACAGCAACACGCCGGCACAGGTCAGAAAAATCCAAATTAGCGCGGAAAGCTGCATGTTTTCATAACCAAATTGCGGCGCGGCAATGCGCACCCAAACCGCGTCGTTATACGCTTTCGCCAAATAGCGGTAAGTCTGGCCATCCGTTGCGCTGCGCCGCACACTTTCTCCAATACCTTCGCTCTGCGCCTGCAAAATTTCAGGGCGCTGGGCATGGTTTTCTTCCATTTCATCATCCTCGTAGGAATCTCCCAAAACCGTACCGTTTTTTGCAATGAAGGTCACACGCAGCGGCGCATCAGACAGCGACTTTGCAAAGGCGGCAAAATCCGTAATGTGCGTACTTGCGACAATAGATAACTGCGTTTCCATGTCCTGCCGCTGCAAGTTTTGATAAGAACGAGAAAACAAATAGAAGGTTGCCCCTCCCAGCAGCAGCGACAGTGCCAAAAAAATGGAAATCATATAGGACACAATGTATTTTTTCAAACCAATTCCTCCCGTGCGCCCGCCGTCACTTTAAAAACCGGTATCCGATTCCGCGCACCGTTTCAATATATCCTTCGCCCACCATGCTGCGCAGCCGCCGGATGTGGACGTCCACCGTGCGCGTTTCCACCGCCACGTCGTATCCCCAAATTTTGTCCAGCAGCATTTCGCGGGTGAGCACCCGGTCAGGGTGCTTCATAAAATATTGCAGCAGCATAAATTCTTTCAAGGTACAGTGCAGCAATTCCCCCTTGAAATAGACCTGGTGTTTGGCCATATCCAGCTCCAAATCCCGCACTTTCATGACATCTTGTTCTGGTTCCTGTTCGCTGCGGCTGCTGCGCTTCAAAATAGTTTTCATGCGTGCTAGCAGTTCCCGCACGCTAAACGGCTTTGCCACATAGTCGTCCGCACCAAGTTCCAGGCCCAGCACCCGGTCAAACTCCTCTGATTTTGCCGTCAGCATAATAACTGGCACATGCTGTAAGCGCGGGGTGCGGCGGATCAATTTGAGCAGCTCTATCCCATCGCGCCCCGGCATCATAATATCCAAAATGACAAAATCTGGCGTCTCATCTTGCAGCGCTTTTTCCAATTCCAATCCATCCTCAAATGCATGGACCGTGTATCCTGCGTTGCTCAAATTGAACGTGAGCAGCTGTAAGATATGCGGATCATCCTCCGCTATGTAAACATGCATACCAATCCCGCTCCTTCAGCCCTTTAGTGGCTTAAATTCATATTGCTTCTATTGTTATTGTACCAAATATTGTTCCCTCTGTCAACGAAAAAAGGCCGCCGTAGGGCGAGTACGGCAGCCTTTTTATAGGGGTGTTATAAAAGATGATTGATACACTTCGTTAGACGGTGGCAGAAAAAAAAAGTTCCTGCTTTATGCAAAAAAATTTTCAAATTTTGTCCTGCCGATGGCAGTCACCAACTTTCGCCGCCTATCATACACTATATTGAACACAATAAACTCTTTTTTCGGATTGACTACCAAACAGAAAGAATGGGAGGAAGGAAAATCATGAAACAAATAGCAGTAATAGGCGGAGATATGAGACTGGCAAAAGTTGCGCAGTATCTGGCGGATGACGGGTATACAGTTCGGCAATATGGCTGCGCGGCGCTGCACCAGGCAGAGACACAGGTACATAATGCCAGCACGCTGGCGGATTGCCTCCAGGATGCCCATGTTGTAGTGTTGGGGCTCCCTGCGACCTGTGATGACGAAACCGTCCATGCGCCACAGAGCAGCCAGCCCATTTATCTGCGCGACGTTTTTCGCTACATGCCGGACCATGCGGTTTTGTTGGCCGGACGAATGAGCGAGAAACTCCATGGGGAGCTTATTTTGCGCGGCATCCGGTGTGTGGATTATTTTCAGCGCGAGGAGCTGACCGTCCGCAACAGCATCCCCACTGCGGAAGGCGCTCTGCAAATTGCAATGGAAGAACTGCCGATTACGCTGCACGGCAGCCGCAGCCTTGTGCTGGGCTTTGGCCGCATTGGCAAGGTACTTGCCAAAATGCTCCATGGCATTGGCAGCGATGTCACCTGCAGCGCCAGAAAGCACTATGACAAGGCTTGGATTGACTGCATGGGATATCATGCAGTGGATACCGCGGACATTTCTTCCATCATCGGACAGTTCGACGTGATTTTCAATACCATCCCATCCAAAATACTCAATGGCGAAGTCCTGCGCCAAATTCGCCGCGACAGTCTCATCATTGACCTCGCCTCAAAACCAGGCGGGGCGGATGGTTTATTTGGACCAGGCAGGATGCAGGCTGGTGCTGTGGCAAAAGACATCAATGAAATCCTACTGTTTTTTCTGGCACTATTTACCGTTCTACAACAACGGTAAATAGAACAAGATCCTCTTTCCCCGTATTAATAATGCTATGTTCTGATCCTTTGGGACAAATGTGGCAAGTTCCGGCAGCCAGTGTTTCTTCCTTTCCATCACATATTGCTTTTCCGGTTCCAGATAGGATGTAGTTGATATCGTCACTGGACGGGTGTCCATGCAGCCCGATGGATCCGCCTACATGCATACTGCAAAAAATCACCTTTCCCTCTTCCCCCATGACCATTTTCGCTGACATTTTACCCATTCCGCCATTCATTCCAGGCACCGTGTGTGCCGTAATTTCATTAAAGTTCAATAACATATCTAGGCCTCTCCCGTTCTCTTATTTTTCGACTCATTGTACCTTAGCCCTAACTGCCCGAATGCCTTCCCTACTATACCGTACCGGTAAATAGGCAAGATGGGCAAGTAGCCTCTGTCCATAACCCAAACGTTTTCCTTCCTCCCGCATAATGGGCGGCTGTTGCTCCGTTTGGCGCTAAC
>CALLNG010000444.1 GCA_938005345.1 uncultured Clostridia bacterium | reverse complement strand
CAATGCGCTTGTACCGCGCCTTGGTAAACACAAAAAATGCAGTGCCGAAAGCCGCAGCACAAACCAAAGCCCATATACTGGCTGCCGGATGTATGACAAAGCCTACTATTGCTGCCGCAACAGTTATTATGAGAAAGAATACAATGAATCGCTGAATCTCTTTATTTCGAATCATGTCCGCCTCCCAGCCGATACCCAATTCCGCGAACCGTCAAAATAATGTGCGGTGAAGCCGGATCATCCTCAATTTTTTCCCGTAGCCGTTTAATATAGACAGTTAATGTGTTATTATTGACGAATTCGCCTGCCGCATCCCATAATTCATCCAAAAGACGTTCTCGTGTAATAATGGTGTTTGGATGATTTAAAAACACCAACAACAGGCGGTACTCTAATGCAGAAAGATATAGTTCTTTCCCTTCCTTTTTTACAATACCGCTGGCGGTATCCACCCAAAGACCGTATATTTCAAACAGTGAAGGAGAACTCCCAGATTTTCGCAGAGCGGCCTTGATACGTGCAATCAATTCACGCGGGCGAAAAGGCTTTATAATATAATCGTCTGCCCCAATATTTAGCCCTGTCACGACGCTCGCTTCATCGTCTGACGCCGTTAAGAAAAGGACAGGGATATTCAACTGTTGTTTAATTTCCGTGCAAACTGAAAAGCCATTGCCATCAGGTAAAGAAATATCCACTAACGCGATATCAAATTTATTTTGCGCAATCAGAAGGGCAACCTCCCCTTTTGTGGATGCGTGCTCAACTGTGAAGCCCTCAGTATGCAATAACCTTGCAAGATTTTTTGCAATTTCTTTATCATCCTCTACCAAAAATATTTTTTGCATATTTATTTGCACTTCCTTACTTTTTAAGTTTCTTCTAAAAATGGGGATTCTCCTTCCCACCGTATATATAAGAAGATATTTACGTATAAAAGCTCCAGAACAAAAAACAAGCGGCATATAAAGCCATCTCGCATCCTATAAGAACACTCGGCATGATGCCGAGTGTTCTTATAGGATTTAAACTTTCACAAAAGGTTATTTTCATTCATTTTAGAGTCTAAACGTTGTAGCGGCCTGATGATATTCTCATTTGAAAACAGTGGCCTGCTTCTTACAAATATACACACTACCGGCTTATCGTAAAAAAGTGACATAATTTTGCTTAATTACCACGTGCGGCTTCCCCAATTTCTATATCCGGCTTGATTTCCTTTGCTCTTTCATGCCATTTACCAAGGTGGCGGCCATCCCATGACCAATAATCATAATTAATGCAGGTACGCACTGCTGCCGTTTCTTGAAATATCTCTTGAGATGTCATCGAAGAATTAGTCAGCGCCTCACTTTTCAGTGTATTCCGGATTCGGCACAAAAGAACGGTTTCATCATGGTCTCCGGTCGAGATTTCCCGTTCAATTTCTAGTTCAAAGCTGAGTGGACTGCTACTCAGGATTGGGACCGCAAGCACAGCGCCAGTTTCCCATTCTATGTTAATATCCATCTTATCGGCATCTCGTCCATCAGCTGTCCCCAAATAGTCCGCCAAAGGTAGGTTGTTTTCCACAACCAAATTGGCAGAAAACATACCAGTACGTCGAATGTTATCCAAAGTCCTCTTGCTTCCGCC
>CALLNG010000443.1 GCA_938005345.1 uncultured Clostridia bacterium | reverse complement strand
GCTGACTTGACCGGATTTGCGGACTTTAGCCAACTGCCGTGCCAACTGATGAGCCAAAGAAATGCTCAACGGCATATATTCCGCAGTTTCATCGCAGGCATAGCCGAACATCATACCCTGGTCACCTGCACCAGTTTTGGCATAGCGGTCTGATTCTTCGCCAGTCCGTACTTCCAGTGCACGGTTTACACCACCGGCGATATCGCTGCTTTGTTCATCCAGTGCGGTAATAACGCCACAGGTATTGCCGTCAAATCCATACTTTGCACGGTCATAACCAATGTCACATATCACGCGGCGAACCAAATTGGGAATGTCTACATAACCCTCTGTGGTAATTTCTCCCATGACCAGTACCATACCAGTTGTGACTGCTGTTTCACATGCAACACGGGCCTGCGGGTCTTGACGAAGTAATTCATCTAAAATGGCATCAGATATCTGGTCACAGATTTTATCTGGATGACCTTCTGTTACAGATTCAGACGTAAATAGCTTACGCATGATTCATCACACCTTTCCTTTTCTACCGCCGAAAGATATACGGGCGGTTCAATCAATTTCTCGTATAAAACATTTAACCTGAAATTTGCCAGCTGGCAAGATATTGCTGTTGCTCTGGAGACAACTGATCAATAGTAACGCCTAATGAGTTTAATTTGATCTGTGCGACGCGGCGGTCTGTTTCCTCCGGGACATTATAGACTTTACATTCCAGCGTTTTATGGTTGTCCAGTATAAATTTGGCACTGAGCAGTTGTAAACTAAAACTCATGTCCATAATTTCGGCCGGATGTCCATCTCCAGCGGCCAAGTTTACTAACCGGCCTTGCGCCAATAAATGTAACCGGCGTCCGTCCAATGTGGTATAGCATGTGATATTGTCACGAACCTCCTGAGTAGATATGCTAATAGCATTCAAATCGGGAAGTGAAATTTCTACATCAAAGTGGCCTGCATTAGCAAGCAGCACACCGTCTTTCATGACAGAAAGCGATTCTTTAGTAATGACATCTTTGCAACCAGTTAATGTTATAAATATGTCGCCAATTTCTGCTGCCTTACGCATGGGCATCACGCGGAAGCCGTCCATAATCGCTTCCATTGCTTTAATGGGGTTGACCTCACAAATAACGACGTTTGCACCCAAGCCTTTGGCCCGCAATGCGCAGCCTTTGCCACACCAACCATAGCCTGCAATGACGACAATTTTACCACTTACAATCAAATTGGTAGTGCGATTGATACCGTTCCATACAGACTGCCCTGTACCATAACGGTTATCAAATAGATATTTACAAAACGCATCATTAACCGATACCATGGGAAAACGAAGCGCACAATCAGCCTCTATTGCTTTGAGACGGATAACACCGGTTGTCGTTTCTTCGCATCCGCCCCAAATTTCCTTCAATAGTTCCTGACGTTCGTTATGTAAGACATGGACAACATCACCTCCATCATCAATAATGATTTGGGGATGCAAGTCCAACGCCCGGTGAATAAAGGAAAAATAGGTTTCTTCTGATATGCCGCGCTGTGCAAATACTGTGATGTTTTCCTCCTGTGCAAGTGCTGCTGCCACATCGTCTTGGGTAGAGAGTGGATTGCAGCCAAGCGCCACAACCTGTGCAC
>CALLNG010000442.1 GCA_938005345.1 uncultured Clostridia bacterium | reverse complement strand
TCATAAGCGGAACCAATTCTCATTTTAATTTCTTCAGCTGTCCGCTCTCCAATTTGCAAGCTAAATTCTTTTTTGACAAAATTTACAATCGCATTATCAAATGCATCACCAGCCACCCGCAGCGAGTTACATATTACAATTCCGCCTAGGGAAATAACCGCAACTTCACTGGTACCGCCGCCGATATCCACAATCATACTGCCGGTTGGTTCGCCCACAGGCAGTCCTGCGCCGATTGCCGCTGCCATCGGTTCATATACCATATAGACTTCTTTGCCTCCCGCTTCAATCCCTGCTTCTTCCACAGCGCGCTTTTCCACTTCAGTTACTCCGGAAGGAATACAAATCACAATCATCGGCCGGAAAAAGGCACCGCCACCTCCAGTTGCTTTTTTTACCAAACCGCGAATCAGTGCTTGTGTCACTTCAAAATCTGCTATTACACCGTCTTTCATAGGACGCACTGCATGAATGGTTCCTGGGGTTCTTCCGATCATCTGTTTTGCATTATTTCCAACAGCAAGCACTTCGCCTGTGGATTGATTAATCGCTACAACAGATGGTTCGTTTACTACAACCCCTTTTCCTTTCAGGTATACCAGTGTATTTGCTGTTCCTAAATCTATTCCGATATCTTTTGAAAACATGTCTATTTTTCTCCTCTCTTGTGATACGGCCCAGCTGACAGTCAGCCTGCCTAATAAATTTATGACAATATTGTTTCTTCAAATTCTTCTTTTAGCAAATCATAAAACTTCGAAACTGGAAAGCCAACGATATTAAAATAGTCACCTTCAATCCGGTCAACCAGCAGCGCCCCTTTCCCCTGAATTCCATAGCCTCCGGCCTTATCTACATACTCTCCGGTTTCTATGTACGCCGCAATTTCTTCCGGCTCCAGCTTCTTAAAATGTACGCGGGAATGTTCCACACGCGTGGCACCTTTTCCTGTTGATGTACTCACCACCGCAATCCCCGTATATACATCGTGCCAATTTCCCGCTAACCTACTGAGAATCTCTTTCGCTTGTTGTGCAGATTCCGGTTTTCCAAGCACCTGTATTCCGTCATAAACAACAGTATCTGCTCCAATGACGTAATAACCGCTCGGTTTTCCCTTTGCCACATCCGCTGCTTTAAGCAGGGCTAATTGCTGCACTAGCATATCCGGCATTAAGGATTGATCTATCTTTTCCACTACATGGCTGGGTATTGTTTCCACCTCTAATCCAATTCCCTGCAAAATTTCCTTTCGACGCGGCGATGCCGAAGCCAAAATAAATGAATGTTTTCCCATGCAACCGTCCTTCTTGCTTTATAGAATTTTATATGTCAACGCGCCCAGCAGCATGCCAATCACGTTTCCAATCGTAAATTGAAATCCAATTCCAAATGTAATATTCATGACCCATAAATCCAGTGATAACGGCGCATCCATACCAATCTGCCCACCAAATCCAAGCCATGCCAGCGGCGCAAAACCAGACAGGTAATTGCCTAACAATCCCCCGATAATAGCCCCAATGACCAGCGCCAGCACCCAACCTAGCCCCCTCTTTGTTCTCATATTTCGACTCCCCTTTTTCTATGCTGCTTTAATACATTTCCGCTAAAATAAGCCCCCAAGCCTGTAAAAATACCAAATAGAATTGATTGCGGCCCTATTAACCATAAATAAGAAAGAATAGATGCGTTTTGCAAAATTATTGCCGAAACAGCGGTTTGACATACATTATTGGCAAATGCCCCTGAAATACTAACGCCAACCATACCAAAACGGTTGCTTCGTATCAGCAAATACATCACCAAACAAGCGGTCAGTCCACCTGGCACTGCATAAATCACAGACGAGACTCCAGAGAACAAAAGTGCGCCGAGTAAACAGCGAAGACAAGTAATGCAAAGCGCCATGCGTAATCCCAATAAATCTAGTGCTACAATGGTTACCATATTAGCCAGTCCCGGTTTTAATCCGGGCAATATCCCGATGATACCAAAAAGCTGTTCAATATATTGCAATGCAATACCACCTGCGATGAGTAGGCCTGCATAAACCAAATTCTTATGCGCTAAGTGCATCTACATCACGCTCTCCACTTATTTTTATTACCAATTTATTGGGTAAACATACTATGGTTTCTCCCGATTTACGAATTGCGCCTTGTTTTACATCCAACTGGTCCGGACAATCCGCTTGAATGACCCGCACCTCCTG
>CALLNG010000441.1 GCA_938005345.1 uncultured Clostridia bacterium | reverse complement strand
CACGCTGCCGAAAGATATTGCAGCCGCCCTTCCTGGTCGTCCGTCAGCGGGATTTCGTCCGCTTTTCCATTTCCGTTGGGATCTCCCGTCCGAAACGCCTGCAGCACCCCGTGCCATTCGTCAATGGTCTGCGGTACCGCCAGTCCTAGGCGGTCTAGCCAGTCCTTGCGGATACAAGGGCCGAAATAGGAATTGATTTTGATATCATCCTTGATACTATTTAATGTCATGATGGCGCCGTCCGTGGTTTGGACGTTCTTTTTCAGTTCGGGGTTTTGTTCTAGCAGCGCGCTGTAGTTGGGTGCGTATTGCATGTAGTCGTTTAATTTGAGAATGACGCCGTCGCTGGCTGCTTTGTTCATTCCGCCCGGATACTCCGATTCCCAATTCCAGTCAATAATATCGGGATAGTCGCCGGAGGAAATCATAACGTTAAACTGGCTTACCACTTGCCCTTCCGCCGGATGGATAAACTGAATCTGAATACCGGATTGCTCTTGCATTGTTTGGAATGCTTCCACTTCCTGATAGCTAGATAGTATGCCTGCCTGATGATTGATGGTCCACCAAGTAAGCTGTATGCGCTCTTGCCCCTGGGCCGTGTCCATTGGGCCGCTGCACCCACTGAGAGCAGCGGCAGCCAGCGCAACGGCTGCCAGTGTCCCTATACTTTTCCAACGCAAAATAACTTCCTCCTTTCTTGCGCTGTGTTATGATTTTATTATAACAGCGCGCACCAAAAACCGCAATTTTCTATATTTTTGTTTGTTATTTTCGCTTGTGAATTTCATTATCTATTTTTGCTATCTATTTTTGTCCTCCCCCCCAAACCCGCATTTCATAGGCATTTTCAGTGCTGTACAATGAGCAATTTCCATTATATTTCTATTTTTTCCCATTCCTCTTCCCTCCGCATAGCCGCAAAAAACACCCGGCATTTCTCTGCTGAAATACCGGGTGTTGTCCTTTTCCGTTTCTTGTATTTTGTTGCCGCACGGCATGCCGTTTTTCCGATTTTTGCACCATAGGTTTAATGGTTTCCCTCCATTTTGCGAAATTGGCCCGGCGTGCTGCCCGTCACCTTTTTGAAATTCCGAATCAGTACCGCACTGTTGGCATAACCTAGTTTTTCCGCAATTTCGCTGATAGAATACTCTGTCTGCCGCAAATAGTCCTTTGCCTTTTCCACTTTGACGCGTGTAACATAGTTGCTGAAATTTTCACCGATGTAATCTTTAAAGAAATGCGACAAATAGGTATAATTGAGGGAAAATGCATTGGCAACCATTTCCAGGGACATGGCGTTGTTTTCGCAGTTGTTTTTGACATATTCTAAGATAGCCTGTCCCAGCATTTCCCGTTTTCCGGTCCGGTTAGATTTGATATACTGGCATATTTTTCCTAAAATCTCTTTGATATTATCCCTTAGCTCGCTGACAGAGGAACACTTGACGAGATTTTCAAATGGCGACTGTTGCTGGAAAATGGCATTAATGTCAATTTCTTCGCTGTTCATCACTTTTATCGCCGTACTCATCAAATCAAAAAACAAACATTTACTCATGTCAAACGAAGCATTTTTATTCATCTCAATGATTTCATCCAGCAGGCGGGCTACGCCCTCCTCATCTCCTGTCATCACCGCACTGAGCAGTTGGTTTTCCTGCTGTAGGGAATATTTATGGCTAAACTGCGCCAAATCGGCAAAACAAATCACGCCTTCTTTTCCGCTCAGCGTCCGGTAGTCCAGCGCTTCTTTTGCCTGGGCAAAGCTCAGCGGCACATGGTCCAGCCCGCCGCTTTCTCCCACGCCAATGCCAACGTCCACCTCCATTTGCTCCTGCATAAATGTTTGCACAAACTGGCATTTCTCCAAAATGGCCTGCTGTGCGCCTGCGTCCTTCTTAAAATTGAGCAGCATAGTAATCTGCGACCACTCATCGTCATTTATGTACGGGTCCGCAATACCCGCGAATACTTCCTCCGCCACGTTTTGCACGGCAAATTTCATCAACCCCAGTTCCGCGTCCGTCTGCTTTTCCTCCAGCAGCTGCACAGCAAACACAATGACGCAGTAGGTATTGTAACGGAAATCCAAACCAACGGCATGGCATGCTTCCTGCAAATTCTCCACATCGCCTAGGTTGCCATTTAGCATTTTCGCCAACAGGTTTTTGCGCAGCACCGGCTGCTGGCGGCGCATGACGCCTTCCGCTTGGTTTTTCTCTTCCACCAACTGTTTCACGCGGCTGGAGATATACGCAAATTCCCCACCGGACGGTTTTTCGTCCGTCTTTTGGCCTGCGCCAAGCGACCGCGCCAATTCCTCCACTGGCTTGCTGCCCCGGTATGCCACATAAACAGCCAGCGACACGCCCAGCACCAATACTAACACAACATACATCATAACTACATTACGCACGGGCGCAGTCTTGGCCTGTATTTTTTTGCGGTCCTCCACGCTGATATATTGGCTCTTTTGATCCTCTCCGTTTTGCTTAAATACCAGCACGCTGTTTTTTCCCGCTTTTTCACTGTGGCTGCCTTGCTCCAAGCTGGAAAAATCCTGCTCCCAAAGCGCTTCATTGCCCACGGTGAATACGGTTTCACCTTTGTCGTTGATGTAGCACATACAGCTCTGCTGCCCGTCATAGGTTCCCTTAAACGCGCTGACCACTTTATCATATTCCAGAAAAATCACGATATTTCCCTGGCTGTTTCCACCCATTGGATAGGAATGGACATAGGGAATGACCTTCTTTTTGCCGCCGTCCGCGTGAAACTCCACTTCCTGCGCCGGCGCAACATAATTGAAATACTGGCCGTCCATTTGCATAATCCAATCGTCGTAGCTCTGCGATTCTACTGTCATGAAATATTTGTAAAATTCCTGTGGCGTGTATTTTGCATTGCCAGACAAAACGACGCCGTTGTTTTTCATATAAATATAGCTGTCCACAATCAAGGAATTTTGGTCTTTGTAATTCTTCCCTGTCTTCTCCGTTAATTGCGCGAGACGGTACAAACTGTCCACATCGTTTTTATTATAGGTATAGGTGAGTAATTCCTTGCTTTCCGCCAAATCCATGGCAATCCGTCGGATATTTTCCAGATCCCGGTCCAAGGTTTTTTGTACCTGCTCCAGTGTTTTACGGCTATTTTCCCGCACTTCTTTTTCCATGGCGCTCATGGACACCTGAAATAGCGCTGCACCAAGCAGCGTGGGAACGATGAGCAACGCAATTAATACCATCACATATTTGCGAAACAGGCTATTTTTTTGCATTAATGCCTGCCACTGTCTTTTCAGCATTTCGTTCCCTCCGTTCTTTTCTCTTTTCATGCAATTTGAATTTGGCCTAGGGTTTCGCCAATCGGCCCGCGCAAAATGAGGTCCGCGCGGCTATCATAGGGCGTTGCGTCCCGGTTGATGAGCACCAGTTTGTTTCCCTGGAAATATTGCAACAGACCTGCTGCCGGATATACCACCAGCGAGGTGCCGCCCACGATCAGCAGATCCGCCTGTGCAATCAGCCGTACCGATTCCTCCAGCACCTGGCTGTCCAGCCCTTCCTCATAGAGCACCACATCGGGTTTGATGATGCCGCCACAGCTGCATCGCGGCACGCCGCTACTTTCCAGAACTTTCTCCAGGCCGTAGGCTTTCCCGCAGTTCATACAAAAATTGCGCAGCACCGTCCCATGCAGCTCCAGTACATGTTTGGATCCTGCTTTTTGGTGCAATCCATCGATATTTTGCGTAATCACAGCGTCCAGTTTACCCTTTTGCTCCATCTCCGCCAGCTTGCGGTGCGCCATGTTGGGCTGCGCCGTTGGCGCGAGCATTTTCTCCCGGTAAAACCGGTAAAACTCTTCTGGGTTTTGCATAAAAAAGTGGTGGCTGATGATTTCCTCCGGCGGGTATTGGTACGTCTGGCTATACAACCCATCCTGGCTGCGGAAATCGGGAATCCCGCTCTCTGTGGAAACGCCTGCTCCGCCAAAAAACACCGTATGCCGGCTATTTGCAATCCAATCCTGTAATGTCGCGATATCCTCCATTTGCGCATCCTTCTTTCCTAGTTCCTGTGTGCCGCGGCAGACGGTTTTACCCACTCAAACGGTCTGCTCTTCTGTTGGAATTCTTACGTTCATTATAACATAATTTTTTTCCATTTACAATAGTTGGCCCTTGCAGACGCTTGTATTTTCTGATAAAATAATGCCATCGGTTTTAGAACAACCCTGAGGGAATCAAAGGAGATGGTAGCACCATGGATAACGCCATTCGGCAACAACTTTTCGCCGCGGCAGATGCGTCCTATCAAACGTTTTCCGCCTCTCTGCTGCCCGGCACGGATCATATACTGGGGGTGCGGCTTCCCCTTCTGCGCAAAATGGCGCAGCAGATTTACCGCAAAGGAGATTGGGCAGCTTTTTTGGCGGAGCAGCCGCTGTATTTTGAGGAAACCATGCTGCAAGGCATGGTCATTGGACACGCAGTCAAGACATTTGTAGATTTTCGCCAGTACGTACCGCCATTTGTCCCCAAAATTGACAACTGGTCGGTTTGCGACAGTTTTTGTAACAGCCTGCATGCCGCGCAGGATTTCCGGGAACCGCTGCTTGCGGATTTACGCGGCTATACGCAGTCCGCAAAGGAATTTGAGGTGCGTTTCGGCGCTGTGATGCTGATGGATTATTATGTGGACGAAACCTATTTGCCGCAAGTATTGTCCCTGCTGGAGGCCATCCGCCACGAAGGATACTATGCGAAAATGGCAGTGGCTTGGGCGCTCTCCGTCTGCTTTGCGAAATTTCCAGCGCAGACACTCTCCTTTTTGCGCAGTTGCCAGCTGGACCGGGATACCTATCAAAAAACGCTGCAAAAAATTCTGGAATCCCGCCGCGTTTCAGCAGCGGACAAGGACATCATCCGCGCAATGAAAAAGAAGGGCGTACCGGAACAAGATTGAAAAAAAGGCGCTTGCAGCTGATGGCTGCAAGCGCCTTTTTTCTGTTCTGGATTTTCTGCGTCTCTTAAAATGGGGTCCGCAGCGATGCACTGTCTTTGCCCAGCACCGCAAGAACTTGTTTACTATCAGCATTCAGACAAATGGACTGGTGTTTGATATCCTGCGGACAGAATGCTTCTCCGTCATTAATACAAGCATAAACAGCGTTTGGATTATCCCTTGTCATTTGCCAAAACGGATATTTGATAATCACCGGGGTGTTTGCGCCAACGCCCAATTCCAAAAAGAGGACGTGCATCCCTTTATGGCAGCGAAGAAAATCATCATAGCGGCCCGCAGCCGCGTACCACCCTTCATCCTGGACAAAAGAATTGTCACAGCGCAGGTTCATAGTCATGGGTCCGCCGCAGCGCGGGCACTTGGGCACCAGCGTGGAAGGGATTTTCATCTCTTGCTGCTCGGCGGCCATCCGGCGGACCTGCTGTTCATTTTCATAGGTCTGATTGTAGCAGGGTCTGGCGCATTGCCATAGGCCATAATCTCCCTGGGTGTAAAACAGCCGCTGTTTGTCAAAGCCGGCAAGCTGAAATTGGTGGTCTACATTGGTGGTCAGCACAAAATAATCCTTTTCGCGCACGAGCTCCAACAAATCGCGGTAGGGTTCGCCAACACCCGCTTCATACCGGTTCACCAAAATCATGCGGCTCCACCATGCCCAGTATTCCTCCAGCGTCTCATACGGGTAAAAGCCGCCGGCGTACATATCCGTTATCCCATACTTTTGCTGAAAATCGGAAAAATAGCGCTGGAAACGCGCGCCGTCATAGGCAAACCCCGCCGCGGCGGACAACCCCGCGCCCGCTCCAATCACGATAGCGTCAGCGGATTGGATTTCTTTGTCCAGATTTTGCAGCTTATCCGAGTAAGTCCCGGTAGATACTTTCATCATATTTCTGAAATACATTGAATATCACCTTCACTTCGCTGTGCGTCTGTGCTTTGTATTTTGTTACAGTCCGAATGGCAATTTCCGCCGCTTCCCGGTTCGGAAAATGGAATTCTCCCGTGGAAATGCAGCAAAACGCAACGCTTTGTATCCCGTTTTGCTGCGCCAGCTCCAAGCAGGCGCAGTAGCAGGAGGCAAGCTGCTTTTTGTGGTACTCTTCAAGTGTGCCGCTGACAACCGGGCCCACTGTATGAATCACATAGCTGCTTGGCAGATTAAAGGCGGGCGTGATTTTTGCTTTGCCGGTTTCTTCTTCATGGCCTTGCCGTTTCATCAGTTCCGCGCAGGCCAAACGAAGCTGGACACCCGCAAACGTATGAATGGCATTGTCAATGCAGCCGTGGCATGGTACAAAGCAACCCAGCATGCGGCTATTAGCTGCATTGACGATTGCCCCGCAGCGCAATGTGGTAATGTCGCCCCGCCAGAGATAGATTCCCTCCTGTACCGGGGTCAGATCTGTCCAATCCGTAATCCCTTTGCGCTGGGTCTCCTGCTGCAAATAGGCGTCCTGCACCTTGAGAAATTCTTTGTCCGCTGGCAACGGCGGGCGGACGTTGAGCAGCGCACGGAGCAGCTGCTTTTGCTGCTGCCCATCTGCTGGTATTTTCATTTCCCGACACTGCGGCTGCTCTTTGCACAGCGCTGTAATTAAAAACGCTCTTCGTTCCGATTGTGTCATGTTCTCATCCTTTCCAAACAACTGCATGATGCGGACACGTCTCCATGCAGTTTCCACAATATAGACAATGTTCTTGTTTGATGACTGCCGGGGTGACCGTAAAATCAATACAGCCCTGCGGACAAAGTGCTTCACACGCCCTGCACCCGGTACACTTCTCCGTTATCCAATATCCTTTTGCTTCCCGCTCCCCAGGCCCAATGAAAAAGGAGGCACGTTCCACCGGCTTTTTGGAAAGGTCAAACCATTCTCCACTGCCTTCATATAACAGAAAAACGGTCAGGGCCTGACGGGACTGCTCCAATGGATAAATTTCTTTCATGTATTTATTTTTTTCAAATAGTGTAGAAACTGGGCCATTGTCAAGCTCCCGCGCTTTACCGCGAATGGAAATTGCCACACGGGACAGGGTGTCTCCGCCCTTTATTCCCGTTAGCGCAACAACCCCATTCATTTTTAATCGTTGATACAAGCTTTTCCCTTTTGCAGTGAGAAAATACAGCCCGTTTTCATCACTATCCATGATATCAACAGCGCAGGTAACCGGACATCCCTGTTCATCAATGGTTGCCATAACCACAGAATGCATCTCTTGTTCTACATAACGCAAAAAATCCACCGTTTTCATATTTGGTTTTCTCCTTTGGAACAGAGTCAATCAGGGCTGCCGCAGTAGGCAGCCCTGCATGGGCGGCATTAGGAAAAGAAAAATCCCGCCGTCATATCCAGATAGTTTTGTCCACTGTAGTCCGGATACTGTTTCTGCACTTCTGCTTTAAACCGGTCCGCATCCGGGCAGGCTGCCGCAATGTTTTTCAAATTTTCCAAATAGTCAATTTTGGTTTGCGCATCCTTTAAATCCTCCGGTGTGTAATGAGAGGTCAAAATCAAATCAATCCCATTGGCAATATACTCTTTTAGCTGTGCAACCATGCTGTCTGCATGCGCTGCCCCCGCTACAATGGAGTGGCAGTCATGGCCTAGCATATGGGTATATACTGCATTAATTTCCGGAATCGTGATATCAAACGCTTCTGCGGTCTGTTTGATGACAAACTCTATTCCGCCAATTGTGATCTTGCCCTCTCCAATGATATGGTCCACCACATGAACCGAAGCGTCGAAGCTCTCTCCAAAAGCATTTGTAAAGTTGTCGATTAACGCCTTGCCGCCGCCGTTTTTGGAATAGTCCACTGCATTTTGTGTGGCATATTTCGGCACCTGTGGCAGGAACGTTGCGCCCGCTCCATGGTAGGCGACCAACATCCCTTCCACCTGCATACCGTTCAGGTATTCGGCTAGCTCCCGGTTGTTGTCAAAGAAGCACGGCGACTCAATTACCACTGCCTTGCCGTTTTTTTCCACAATAAATACTTCGTCGTCAATGAAATCGTTTGTCTTATAGGCATGCAGTTTGACTGCGCCAAAATCATAAAGGGTTATCTCGCCCTTTTCCAGTTTTTTTGTTGTGCATGTATTTTTGTTCATGATAATACCTCCCTAAGATTAAAAATGTTCATTGGTAGAAGCAATGCGGCCGCTCTCCTTTGCTCTTGCCTTTAGTATACACGCTGCCGTTTCATCTGTAAAGTACGCACTTTATTGTGCGGTAGTTTCCTGCGGGAAACAATTGGATCGTTACCAGAAGGAAACCATTGTGGAACAGCAAGGGATTGCCGCATTTTGGGCGAACGAAAAAAATTTTTTAAAATTCCATTTGCCCTCTTTCTTGACTCTCCCCCTTCTGCCATGTTATAATAACGTTGTAACGCATATTTAGATAGTAGGTGTAAATAATCACTGTAGTACTTAAATAGAAACAAATAGGCTATTTATACGGTTGGAGGTATTGTTATGGCGGAAAATAAGGCGCTGCCGGCCTGTCCGGTGGAAACCACGCTTTCTCTCATCGGAGATAAATGGAAAGTGTTAATCTTGCGGGATTTGATGCCCGGAACCAAACGGTTCGGAGAACTGAAAAAGTCAATTGGCAATGTGTCGCAAAAGGTACTGACGGCACAGCTGCGCGACATGGAGCGCAGTGGGCTGCTCACACGCACCGTCTATGCCGAGGTTCCGCCGCGGGTGGAATATACGTTAACGGAACTGGGACAAAGCCTAAGCCCCATCCTGGATGCCATGCGCGTCTGGGGAGAGGACTATCAGGCTTCTATCCATTAAAAAAAGCGGATATCCATCGATATCCGCTTTTTCTCTTTTCATTTCTGTGCCATTTCCTTTCGTACACGATTTTCCCTTTATACTAAGCAAGGAAATCCGGCATTTTTATGCGCTTCCAACAGTTCGTCACACAGGGCGACAATATCGTCTATAGACAATTCTGCCGCCGTATGCGGATCCATCATGGCGGCCTGGTAGACTGCTTCTTTGCGTTTAGACACCGCCGCTTCAATGGTCAAAAGCTGCACATTAACATTGGAGGAGTTCATCGCGGCAAGCTGCACCGGCAAATCGCCAAAATAGGTCGGCAAAACGCCGTTTCCATTCACCAAGCATGGCACTTCGACACACGCCTGCGGCGGCAAGTTGGTAATCAGCCCATGGTTGATCACATTACCGCCGATTTGATAGGGCTTGTTTTCCACCATAGCTTCCATAATATGCGACGCATACTCTTTGCTTCGCTCGTGCGTAATTTTTCCACCGTTGTACAGTTCTTCCTTTTCCTTTTTCCAGCCCTCAATTTGATTGACGCACCGCCGCGGATATTCGTCCAGCGGAATGTTGTAGCGGTCAATGAGCTCCGGATAGTTCTTTTTGATAAAAAACGGATTGTATTCCGCATTGTGTTCGCTGCTTTCCGTGCAGTAATATCCCAGGCGGTTGATGTATTCAAAGCGTACCATGTCGCTGTGTTTTTCTTCCCGGTTCTTTTTTGCGGCGCGCTCCCGAATCAGCGGATACAAATCCTGTCCATTCAGATCTTTGATTTCCAGCAGCCAGGCCATGTGGTTAATGCCCGCAATCACGTCTGTGAAGCCGTCCACTTCAATATCCAGCGACTTCAGCAAATGGGAAGAGCACGTCTGCACGCTATGGCACAGCCCCACGGTTTTGATGCCCGTATACCGCTGCATATATCCCGACAAAATCGCCATGGGATTGGTGTAATTCAGCAGCCACGCATCGGGGCATACCTCTTCCATATCCTCAGCAAATTCGCGCATAACCGGAATAGTGCGAAGGCCACGGAAAATTCCGCCGATGCCCAGCGTGTCGGCAATGGTCTGCCGCAGTCCGTATTTTTTTGGAATTTCAAAATCAATGACTGTGCACGGTTCATAGCCGCCCACCTGAATAGCGTTGACCACAAACCGCGCGTCCCGCAGCGCTTCCTTGCGTTTTTCCACGCCCAGGTACGTCTTGATGGTTGCCCGGCCTTCATTACAATTCTCATTGATGGACCCAATCAGTTGAGCCGATTCCTCCAGGCGAGCCGCATCTATGTCATAAAGTGCAATTTCTGCCCGCTGCAAGGCCGGCGTCAGCATACAGTCCCCCAGTACGTTTTTGGCGAACACGGTACTGCCCGCACCCATAAATGTGATTTTCATGGTTTTCCACCTCTTTCTCATATTTAGCGGATTTGTGCGGTATGTCGCGCTATCCGCCTCTTTTCCTATAGTGTAGCGGATTTTTTTTGCATTTTCCATTGCCAAAAGGGTCACAAACATGTTAAAATGTAACTGATTAACTCCACATGTCCGTTCCACGGATTCCCATGCCGGACGTGTGTCTATAGCATAAACAGAAGGTGATGACCATGGACCGCGTGTTAAATATCGCTTTACAAAACAAAGGCTTTCACGACATCAATCCCGTGCAGTGCGGTTATGAAGCTTGCCTGCCCGGGCATTGGTTTGGCCCGGCGATCCGCCATTATTATCTGATTCACTGCGTGCTATCCGGACAGGGCGTTTTGGAATGCGATTCCGGCTGCTATACAATCGGAGCTGGTCAAGCGTTTCTAATCCATCCCGAAGAGGTGACGCGTTACACCGCCGATAAGCAGCAACCCTGGACTTACATTTGGATTGGGTTTGACGGCGCGTGCGCCGCCCGGCTGGATTCGCTTCCTTCCCCGGTATTTGCGGCCTCTGCCAGCCTATTTCGCGACATGCTGAACGCGGCGCAGATGGACGCGATGCGCGAAGAATACTTGGCCGGACAAATTTTTCTGCTGCTCAGTGAACTCTTCCAAACACGGCGGCACTGGAACTATGCGGACTTGGCGGCGGGATTTCTCTCCGCCAACTATCCGCAGGACATTAAAATCCGTGACGTGGCAAAGGCCGTGGGCTTGGATCAGCGCTATTTGTCCCGCCTGTTCAAAGATAAAATGGGCTGCAGCATGCAGGCGTACCTCATGCGTTGCCGCATGGAGGAAGCCGCGCAGTTGCTGCAAAAGGGGTTCAATGTGACGGAAACCGCCCTGATGGTGGGGTACCGTGACCCGTTTGTCTTTTCTAAGGCATTCAAGCGTTATTTTGGCCGCGCACCCAAACAATTCCGCCCGCAGTCATGACTTATCCTCCCATCTGCCGCCGCAAACGCCAGTTTCCCGCTAGGGTAATCCAGTGAGGCACTCCCTCAGCTACACCAAAGTTTTTTTTGACAGATCCTATCCATCCACATTGCCGCATAAGAAAAAAGAGGCCTGCCACTGGCAAACCTCTTTTTTCTTATGCGGCAATGCGCTGTTTGAGCCCTGCTTTGTCCAGCGCCAAGGCAAGCAGCACATACAGCACGGAACTTCCCGCAGACTGTATCAGTGTCAGCGGCGCGGAGGGCAGACCCACCCATGGGTTTCCGGTGAACATCCATTCCGCCAAGTAGTACCCCACCAGGCAAATAATCGCCGCCGGAAGCAATCCCCAGGCGTTATGTTTGCACAAAAGCCGGTCTTGTTTGCCAGTGAACATCGCCGCCATCAACGCCTTGATGATGACTGTTGGTATCACCCACATCACGCCGCCGCTCATCAAATCGCTAAGCCCCGCGCCAATCGCGCCCGCCGCCATGGCATAGGGCAGCGGTAAAATGCTGGCTGCCAGGTAAATCATACTGTCGCCAAAATGTATGTACCCGCCGTTAACGCCAACGGGGATGTGAAAAAAGTATGCCGTCAGGACAAAGGTGAGCGCAGCAAACATCGCCGCCAGCACCAAATTTTTCGTTGTATCTTTCATGTCACTTCCACTCCTATCCCAATTCTTTTAAAAACGGTTCATAGATCACACCGTCGTTGAGGCGGCTGCCGCATTGCACCGTGTAGGCCGCGACCTTGCGCACAAATCCAGCCGCGCGGCTGACTGCCGTTAAATCGTCCGTTCCGCGCGCCAGCTCCCCGCACAGTACAGAAGCAAACAGGTCCCCTGTCCCAGGGTATTTCTTTTCCACCTTTTTTTGCCGCACCATAAAGTTTTCTCCGGTCTGGCGGTTGTAAAACACGTTTGCTACGGTCTCGTCGTCCACCTGCACGCCCGTGATCACCACCTTGTGCGTTCCCTGCGTGCAAATACTGCGGCATAAGGAAACTGCGGTTTCAAACGATATCGCATCGCCTTGGTACGCCACACCCGCCAGCAGACACGCCTCCGTCACATTGGGTGTCGCCATGTCGGCGCCCGCGGTGAGCTGCCGCATTTTTTCGCACATGCGCGGCGTGTAAGTGGCATAGGGCTGTCCATCGTCCCCCATCACGGGGTCCACCAGCACGCTGGCCTCCGGATGCAGCGTCAAAAACTCCGCTACCGTATCAATTTGCGCTTCGCTTCCTAAAAAACCGGTATACACCATTTGAAACTTGAGACCCAGTTTTTCCCATTCCTGATAAAATGGTTTCATATGCGCCGTGAAGTCCAAAAACGTAAAACTGTCATAGCCCGTATGGTTGGACAGCACCGCAGTCGGTATCAGGCAGGGTTGCAGCCCCATCACGGACAAAACGGACGCCGCCACCACAAGCGAACAGCGGCCAAATCCAGACAGGTCATTGATGCATGCAATTTTCGCAATGTCCTGCATGGCAAATCCCTCCTTGACAAGTTCGTCAAAATTTGGTATGCTAATTGTATCGATACAATTTAGAAATACTTTTTTAACTCCTTAAAAGTTTACACAATATCAACCATTTTGTCAATATCCGAGGTGAAATTTATGTTTAAAACTGTTTCGATACAATTAAATAAGCAAAGTGGCGTCCCGCTGTACCGCCAACTGTATGAAGCGCTGCGCGAGGCGATTCAAAGCGGTGCTCTGCCGCATGGGCAGCGGCTTCCCTCCGTGCGCAAGCTCATTAGCACCCTGCAAGTCAATAATGCAACTGTCACGCATGCCTACCGGCTTTTGGCGGAGGAACATTGGGTGCAATCCATTCCGGGCAGCGGCTACTATGTGGCCTACCAGCGCGCCGCCATGCCCGCCTATGAAAAGCCTGCCCTCACCAATCAAACGCGCAATCTGGCCAGCACTACACCGCCGCCCGCCCTGTTTCCCACCGATGCTTTCAGCGCTTGTATCCGGGAAGCGCTGGAGCAGGATGCCGCGCAGGCGTTTTGCTATGGGGAAACTTGGGGATATTATCCGCTGCGCGAAACACTCAGCCACTTTTGCCGGGACCTGTATCAAATCCAAGCGCCGCCGGAACACATTATGATTGTTTCCGGTGCACAGCAGGGGCTGGACGTGATTGCCCGCTGTCTGCTGCATAGCGGGGATACCGTCCTCATGGAAAACCCCTGCTATAACGGGGCAAAACTAGTCTTTGAAAGCCGCGGTGCCACCATCTATGGCGTACCGCTACTGCAAGAAGGGCTGGATTTGGATGCACTGGAATATTTGCTGCGCCTACACCATCCCAAACTATTGTATGTATCCCCGCACTACCAAACCCCCACCACGCTGTGCTACAGCATGGACAATAAACGGCGGCTGCTTGCGCTGGCCCAGGATTATCACTGCACCGTTGTGGAGGAGGATTCCATGTCCGACCTCCGGTTCGAGGCGGGCCGCAGCCGGTCCCTCAAATCCCTGGACAGGTATGGCAACGTTATTTACATTAAAAGTTTTTCCAAAATCCTGATGCCCGGCGTGCGGACTGGGTTCCTCATTGTGCCGCAGCCGTTGCTGTCCCAGGTGACAGAATCTAAATTCACCGCGGATATTTCTTCGCCGGGCCTGTTTTCCCGCGCGCTGAACCTCTTTTTGCAAAAAGGCGAACTGTCCCGCCACCTGCAATCCGTCCTGCCGCGCTACCGCACCCTCTATCAAAACGCGCTGCAGGCCCTACGTACGCTGGAACCGCTCGGCATCACGTTTGCGCCGCCGGGCGGCGGACTGGCCTTTTGGCTGTCCATTCCATCGGAGGTTGGGCACCTCGCGCTATACCACCGTCTTTTGGCACAGGACATTGCGACAGTGCCGGGCGACCTGTATTTTTTAGCCGGAGAAAGCCATCACCTACGCCTTTGCTATGCCTCGCTGCCGCCGGAGGAATTCTCCCGCTGCGTTCTTCAAATGGAACAGGCAGCCCGCACACTACGCCAACCAGGCCGCAACGTGGTCAGCCCATTCATCACTTAACCATGCCTACCAAAATTGCAAAAACGGCGGTATGCGGCCCTTTTTGAGCCGCATACCGCCATTTGTTCTATTCTGATAGAAAATCTCTGCCACATTTATCCTTTGCAGTTACTGCATGCTAAACCGGTGAGGCAGGCAAGCTGCCAGTGCTGTTCCCATTGCCGCATATAGCAACTATATTATAATAAGCACTCCATCTGACAGTCATACGGTTCCGCTTCCACGTGTTTCTGCTGATATACCGCTGCCTCCACACATCCCATTTTGTGATAAAACGCCTGGCTTTCTACCGCAGAGTGCGCCGATAGGTATAATTTGCGTGCGCCATTTTTTTTAGCCCACGCTTTGGCTGCCAGAAATAGCGCTGTTCCAATACCTTGTCCCCGCATGTCCTCAGACACATGGAGATTGGACATATCCAAATACTGATGCTGCCCGCCGAACAATGCAGATTCTACCGAAACGAATCCCTTCATAATGTCCCCGCAAAATGCCGCATACACAAACCCGCCCTGCGCAACGGTGTCCCGCAAGGCGGAAATCAAAACCTGGTAGTCGTGTTCCGTCCAATCATCCACAAAAGGATCCTCCTTGATGATCCATGTCCCGTGCTCTTTTCTCCAACATTTGGTCACGGTTTGGCGGCGGACAAACCCACGGAACAAATCCCGATGGAGCTCCTGTTTTAATACGTTTCGATATTCCGCCATACTGGTTGATCCTCCACATCTTTCTCGTTTCTACCATTGCTTCTCTTATACCCGTCCGGCGTAACACCGCGCTCTGTTGGGCAGCACCAGGGTATCTCCGGCGCTCCAGCGCGTGAACAAAGCCCGCAGCGCCTGTACAAACGCATTGTAGTTAGGGTCCTGTGGCCTAGGCGCATAAGAAGAGGA
>CALLNG010000440.1 GCA_938005345.1 uncultured Clostridia bacterium | reverse complement strand
GCTGTTTGGCAGCATTGCTATCATTGCGGATGCTGTCAATAACTTGTCAGATGCAGGTTCTTGTATTGTTACCTTGATTGGATTTCGAATTTCAAATAAACCAGCGGATGAGGAGCATCCTTATGGCCATGCTAGAGTGGAATACATCGCTGGGCTGATAGTGTCCTTTTCTGTTTTATTGCTGGGCGTTCAGCTACTGGGTTCTTCCGTCCAAAAGATTTTTCATCCCGAGGCGGTAGAATTTAGCTTGCTGTCTATCGTAATTTTGTGCGCGGCGATTGCCGTAAAATTATGGATGGGCCTGTTTTACCGAACAGTGGGAAAGAAGATATCCTCCACTGCGATTATGGCAAATTCCACAGATAGTATCAACGATGTCTATGCGACGGCGGCAGTATTGGTTTCTACCATCATTGGAAAGTTGACGGGATGGCAGTTAGACGGATATGCTGGAACCTTAGTCGCGCTGTTTATTTTGGTATCGGGAATAGGGCTGGTGCGGGAAACGCTCAATCCGCTGCTTGGTGCGGCGCCGACTAAGGAGTTGGTGGATACAATTGAAACCAAACTGCATAGCTATGAAGGAGTGCTGGGTACTCATGATTTGATGATCCACAACTACGGGCCGGAACGGTGTTTTGCTTCTGTACATGTAGAAGTCAGTGCAAAAGAAGATATTCTCAAAAGCCATGACCTTATTGACAATATTGAAAAGGATTTTAGTAAAGACTGCAATATTCATTTGGTGATTCATTTGGACCCGGTTGTAACGGATGACGAGGAAACCAACCATATGAAACGTGTGGTGGAAGATATTCTACAAGATATTGACCCGAAGTTGTCAATGCATGATTTTCGTATGGTAAAAGGAAATACACACAGTAACTTGATTTTTGACGTAGTGGTTCCACCGCGATATCAAATGACGGATTCAGAACTACGAAAACAAATTGAGGAAAAGGTGAAGGCATATCAGGCGCAATATTTTACTGTAATTACAGTGGACCGTAGTTACACATCAACGACAGAAAGCGTAGAGTAAAGCAGGAGGAAACCAATGAGACAGGAGGAATCAGCAGAGGAAAAACTGAAAAGAATGACACAAACGCCGGTTTGTCGTCTTGTATGTACGTTGGCAGTGCCAACCATTATCAGTATGATGGTGACATCCATCTATAATATGGCGGATACGTTTTTTGTAGGGAAACTCGGGACCAGTGCAACTGGAGCGGTTGGCATTGCTTTTTCCTTAATGGCAGTTATACAGGCAATCGGTTTTACGTTGGGAATGGGGTCTGGGAATTTCATTTCCAGATTACTGGGACAACGGAAGAGAAAATTGGCAGAGCGGGTGGCAGCAACTGCATTTTACAGCACTGGGACTGGGCGCAGTGCTAGCAGTTATTGGTTTACTGTTTCTAGATCCGTTGGTGCGCATGTTAGGCGCAACGGAGACCATTGCACCGTATGCAAAGGACTACGTCCGCTATATTTTAATAGGAATGCCATTTATGACTTCCGTCTATGTCTTAAATAATCTACTGCGTTTTCAGGGCAGCGCCATGTATGCCATGCTGGGCATTGCCTCAGGCGGAATTCTCAACATTCTATTAGACCCGTTGTTTATTTTTGTATTCCATATGGGAACAGGCGGTGCAGCATTGGCTACTATCATCAGCCAATTTATCAGCTTCCTCATCTTATTGTTTCAATCTACCCGGGGCGGAAATATCCGGATTCGGGTGTGCCATATCATGCTAAAAGCAGCAATTTATAAAACAATATTGGCAGGAGGACTACCTTCTTTTTACCGTCAGGGTTTAGCCAGCGTAGCGATGATATGCATGAACCTGGCGGCAGGAGGTTATGGGGATGCGGTCATTGCTGCAATGTCTATCGTTAACCGTATCATGCAATTTGCGCTGTTTGCATTGTTAGGATTTGGACAGGGATTCCAGCCAGTTTGTGGATTTAACTATGGTGCGGGTCGGTATGATAGGGTGCTGGAAGCCTTTTGGTTTTGTATGAAAACGGCAGTTGTACTATTATTGTCGTTGGGGACTCTAGGATTTATTTTTGCGCCTCAATTAGTTGCCATTTTTCGTGCAGACGATATGCAAGTCATTCAAATCGGTTATTTGGCATTGCGGCTGCAATGCACAACTTTTGCGTTATCCTCTTGGGTTGTGATACAAAACATGCTTATGCAGACGATTGGGAAAAGCACTAAAGCGTCTATTCTAGCATTGGCGCGGCAGGGGCTGTTTTTCCTTCCTGTCATTTGGATTATGCCGCCCCTGCTAGGTATATTTGGTGTACAGATGAGCCAGCCGGTGGCGGATGTGTGTACCTTTGTTTTGGCGGTTCCGCTTGGAACTAGTGTCTTACGGGAGTTGAATCAGAAAAAAATGCAGCAGCATCAGGTAATGGAACAATCAATCGTGTAAAACACAGATGCCAGGAAGACCAAGAATAAAGTGTTTTGATGTATATTTATGAGATGTAGTACATATTGTGATAGAAACCAAACATACATGTCAATCAAGTAAAAAACGGCCAAATGTCCGCTAAAAAAGTGGAGATTCCATGTTGACACGGAAAGAGCTAAAACAACATGCAAAGGAACAATTACGAGGCAAGGCAACAACCGGTGTATTATTAACTTTGGTGATGTTTGCAATCTGCTGCAGGGCGGAAGGGTTGGTGCTGACAGCGGGAGGAATAGGTTCTATCTTATCTCAAACGGTAGGTATAAGAGCCATTATAGTAGTCTGGATCTTGTGGGCTTTGTTTGCATGGAATTTGTCCATTGGCTATATGTGGGCTTTTTTGGAGGTGCAGCGTGGTCAAGTGCCCAAAGTAGGGCGCATGTTTCGGCCATTTCGCATGTTTGGAAAGGTGGCTGGAATTTATGTCCTAATAATATTGATTTTACTTGCAGTCTATTTTGTCACAGCAGTGGCGGCAGGAAGTGCAGACTATTTTTTGCACTGGACACTAGGCGCCGCTGTAGGGTTGGCAGGCATTGTTTTGATGATATATCTATCATTGTGTTTCCGCATGATACCATTTCTCCTGTATGATCAGCCGGAATGGGGGATACGGGAGACCATCAAACAAAGTGCGATGCTAATGCGAGAACACATGTGGGAGTTGTTTGTTGTAGATATATCATTTTTTTGGTGGAGACTGTTGGCTATCGTAACGTGCGGCATTGCCGTATTTTGGGTAGAGCCGTATATAAATACAACAATAGCAAATTTTTATACAGTATTGATTCAGGAGCAAAGGAGATCGGACCAAAGCATTGTGGAGATACTATAATCATAAAAGAACAAAGAAGCAGCCAAATTGTTCGGCTGCTTCTTGTTGTATAAAGAACGTTTTACACACGGGGCCGGCATATGTAGGAACCTAAAAAAGGAAACAACAGATCTTTTAATGTTTTGCTGATTTAGGAGGGGCGTTATAGAGTTTTTTAAATGCTTTATAAAAACTGGAATAGTCATTGAACCCAGCAGACACACAGGCATCTAGCGTACTCATTCCTTCAGATATCAGTTTCTGTGCGTACTGCACCCGTTTACTGCTAATGTATTGCTTTACAGAAAAGCCTGTAGAAGCGCTGAAAAGATGGGAAAGATGATATTTGGATATGTAAAAACGGCGGGCTAGGGCATCCAGACTCAAATCACCAGATAAATTCCGGTTAATATATTGAATGATTTCCACCATTTTTTCATTGTTGGTATGGGTGCTTGTGGAAAATAAAACTTTTGATACCAAATGGTTGATGGTAATTAATATTTGCAGCATTAAGCACTGTAGCATCAGCGGCTTTTCTGGCTGATTACCAAAGGCGTAGTGCTCTAAAGCCGTTAGATGTTGGGAAAGACCGGAACGCACTGCCAATTGGACTGGAATATGGTTGCCGAATCCCAATCGGCGAAAATCTAAACCGGAATACAAGTCATATGGCGTCCGATTGAAATTGTCGAGAAATTCCTTAGTAAATCCTATAGTAGTACGCTCATACGGTTCCTGCAAATCAAAACTGATGTTGTGAAACTCCCGGCTGTTGAATATCATAAAATCCCCTTTGGTCAATTCATAGATTTGCCCTTCTACTTTGAATCGTGCATGAGAACTATGCAGCGTATAAATTTCATAATGGTTATGAATATGGTTCGGGAATGTGGTGGGCTGCGTGTAATAGGATTTGGTGCGTGTAATAGAAAATCCCTTTTCTGCGTGCTCCGATTTGATTTCTTGCATATGCAATATCCTCCCATTTTTTGTTGTACCTTAAGTATACCACAAGATTTGCAATATTCCAAGCAAAAAAAGCAAAGAATTTTGAAAAAAGATAGAGTAAGATAAAGAAAAGACTATAGAAAGAAGGGAATAGAAATGTCAAAATTTATTTGGTCTGGATTTGCGGATGAAATTGACCCGATGATTGACATACAAATTGCGCAAATGAAGCGGTTTGGTATTTCTTATATTGAAATGCGGGGCGTCAATGGAAGTAACATTGCGGATTGCACACGGGAAGAAATTGAACAAACTGCCAAAAAATGCGAGAAGGCGGGAATACAGATATCCGCAGTGGGGTCTCCGTTGGGAAAAATCAAAATTCATGAGGATATGGATACACATATGGCAAAGCTATATGATTTGATGGAAAAGGCAAAAATTTTAAATACAACCTATATCCGTATCTTTAGTTTTTATCTGCCAGAGGGGGAAGAACCAGAAAAGTACCGCGACGAAGTGCTGCACCGTCTGGAGAGAATGACAAAGGCAGCGGCAGATGCGCATATTGTTTTACTGCACGAGAATGAAAAAGGAATTTATGGAGACACGCCGGAGCGGTGCTTGGACTTATTGGAGAGCATCGGAAGCGATTCCTTATGGGCAACCTTCGACCCAGCCAATTTTGTGCAATGCGGCTGTGAGCCATATCCGCATGCCTATGAACTGTTAAAACCATATATCCGCTATATGCACATCAAAGATGCAAAAGAAGATGGAATGGTGGTGCCGGCAGGACAGGGAAATGGAAATGTGCCCGATTTATTGAAACGTCTTTGGGATGACGGATACGAGGGATTTTTATCGCTGGAACCGCATTTAGGAGACTTTGTGGGTTTTGCAGCCCTGGAAGAAGAGGGAGAGGCGCAAAAGAAACCTCAAAGTGGAGCAGATACGTTTGAAGTGGCAGTAAATGCCTTGCATGATATTTTAAAAGGAGTGGAACAACATGGTTAGAATTGGCGTGATTGGGATTGGTAACATGGGCAGAAGCCATGTCATGCACCTGATGGAAGGAAAGGTGAATGGGGCAAAATTGACTGCCGTTTGCGACATTAAGCCTGAGCGGCTGGCATGGATGCAGGAGCAGGGGTATACACAGCCCAAACAGTATGCAGATGCAGAATCGCTAATCAAAGGCGGTGAGGTGGACGCGGTGATGATTGCAGTACCGCATTATGACCATCCCGGTATAGCTAAAATGGCGTTCGCACAGGGGTTGCATGTTTTGGTGGAAAAACCGGCTGGCGTATATACGGCGCAGGTACGGGAGATGAATGAGGCGGCAAAAGAAAGCGGAAAAGTTTTTGGCATTATGTATAACCAACGGACTAATCCGGTTTATCAAAAGGTGCGCCAGTTGGTGCAAAATGGGGAATTAGGCACCATAAATCGTGCAATTTGGATTATTACAAACTGGTACCGTCCCCAGGCGTATCACAATTCCAGTGATTGGCGTAGCACTTGGGAAAAAGAGGGTGGTGGTGTGTTGATTAACCAGTGCCCGCACCAACTCGACCTTTGGTGGTGGATTTTGGGGATGCCCAAACGTATCCGGTCATTTATGGGATTTGGGAAGCACTATAAAATTGAAGTGGAAGACGATGTAACCACCTATATGGAATATGAAAATGGCATGACAGGATTATTTGTAACCTGCACAGCGGAAGTGCCAGGCACCAACAGGCTGGAAATTTCCGGAACACGCGGACGCCTGGTAGTGGAAAACAATCAGATTATATTTGACCGCCTGGTAGAGGATGAGCGGGAATTTAACGAAAAGAACCGTATACCGTTCGGTCAGCCAGAAAGATGGAAATGCGAGGTGCCTGCCGATTCCTCAGGCGGTGAGCAGCATGTTGGTATTATGAACAATTTCGTACAGGCTATTGAACATGGCACGCCACTACTGGCACCGGGTGAAGAAGGCATTATGGGGCTTTCCATCTCCAATGCGATGCATATGTCCGCATGGGAAGAGGATTGGGTTGATCCGGGTAACTTAGATGAAAAGCGGTTCTATGAACTATTGCAGGACAAAATCAAACATTCTACTGTGAAAAAGGAACTTTGGGAAACCGTGGGAGATGTACGGGGAACCCATTAAAGAAAGGAGAATATAATAATGAAACCAATTGCAGCACAGTTATATACATTGAGAGACTATATTCAAAATTTCCAGGATATTGAAAAGACCTTTCAAAAATTGAAACAGATGGGATACAATGAGGTTCAGTTTTCCGGCGCAAAAATTACAGATGCCAAAGAGCTCAAACGCATTGCAGATGCAACAGGTATTCATATTATTTGTACCCATATTCCGTATGAAGACATGAAAGACCAGTTTGCAAAAGTGGTGGCGGACCACCATACGCTGGGATGTTTGTGCGCCGGCGTTGGCAGCATGCCGCAGGAGTACCGGAGCCCGGAGGGATTCCATGCATTTGCAAAGGAATTTGATGACATTGCTGAGGCGCTGAAAAAAGAAGGGCTGGGAGCTACATATCATAATCACCGGTTTGAATTTGAAAAATTTGATGGAAAGAAAACGGGAATGGATATTTTATTAGAGGAATCAAAAACCTTTAGTTTTATGGCAGATACGTATTGGATCCAAGCGGGCGGCGGCGATGTGGTCGAATGGATATATAAAATGCGTGGACGGATTCAAATGATTCATTTTAAAGATATGGCGATTGAAAATGATACCCAAATCTTTGCGGAAGTGATGGAAGGAAATTTGAATTGGAAGGGAATTTTAGAGGCCTGTGAAAATATTGGCGTAGAGTATTATATTATTGAGCAAGATAAGTGCCAGCGTGACCCATTTGAAAGCCTGGAAATCAGCCTACGGAATTTGAAAAACGCATAGGAGAGAATTGCGAATGCGTAAAACGGGGGCGTGGGAAAATGGAGAAAAAATATAATGCAGTGGTAGTGGGATGTGGAGCCATAGGCCCGATCCATGCACAAGTACTTCAGCACTGTGAAGGCGCACAGCTCTACGGTGTCTGCGATATCTTGCCGGAACGCGCAGAACATCTCGCAAAGCAGCAAGGCTGTAAAGCATTTACGCAATTTGAAATGGTGTTGGCAGACGAAGCGGTGGATGTAATTCATATATGTACACCGCATTATCTGCATGTGCCAATGGCGGTGGAGGCAGCAAAGCGGGGAAAAAATTTGGTCATAGAAAAGCCAATGGCGATGAACACAAGCGAGGCTGAAAACCTACAGCACCATTTAAACAGGAGTGGTACAAATGTTTGTTGCATTTTACAAAACCGTTATACACCTTGTGTAGAAGCTATGAAGCGGGAAATAGACAGCGGCAATTACGGCGCGGTAAAAGGGGGCCGGGGGTTGTTAACCTGGCAGCGGACAGCAGAATATTATCAAAGCGCCCAATGGCGCGGACGTTGG
>CALLNG010000439.1 GCA_938005345.1 uncultured Clostridia bacterium | reverse complement strand
GGCTTTTGGCCTCATAGGGCTGCGCTGGAACAGGCGGTACTTCCGGCACTGCTTTTTGCATTTCTTCCTCCAGTTTCTGCATACGCTCCTGGTCTTCTTTGGCAAAGTCACTTTTGTGCTTGGAATCACAGATGCATACATTGATCCGCTGGCCTGTCTCCTGCAAAATCATCTCCTGCAAGGCATGGTCAATCCCATGACGGCACAATTGTTCCACCGCGCCATAACGGGCATAGACCGTCAAAGTTCCGTCCGCCTCCCGCCAGGCTGCATCGCGTAGCAGACACTGCACGACCGCCGCTTTTTCCTCAGACAGGCGCCGGACCAGGTGCGGCGCATACCGTTCCCAGGTTCCCGCGTCCCACTGCAAATCCGCATAGCGTACACGTAGCGTTACCGAATGAATACCCAATTCCTGACAAAATGCCTGTTTGATTTTATCCATCTGCGCTTCCGTGAGCAGTTCATCCGAAATGATATCGCACACCAGTTTTTTCTCGCGGATCGTCAAGCTCGCCCGCTCCACTTTGACATTCCCGAGCGGATCCTGCGCCCATCCGCCTTCCAACATGTCCGCTAAACAAGTCAATGTCCGGTTCCTCCTTCCCTGCTGCACAAAAAAGGAAAACGCCGCCTCCCGCTTTCCTTTTCTGTACAACGGCCTTTTTTCTGCGGATAAGAGGGGAACGTGCAGCGCACGCCCCCTCCTGCTTCTCTTCTATTGCTGCCGGAACAAATAGACCGGTAGTCCTTGGTCCATCCGTACCTCGGGTTCTCCCAAAATTAGTGGCTGTGCATAGTGCAGAAATTCCTTGGTTATACCGTTGCCCGCCTGGTTGATCCAACTGCGCGGCACCAGTTTTTCTCCGTTGGCAATGCCGCCGATATCCCGCGCGGCAAACTGAATACAGTACGGGTCATCGCTTTCCCGTATATACACCATCATCACGCCGCTCGCTCCGCGCTCGGCCTCCCGGACGCTCTGCCCGCCGATGGAAAAGGCTTCGTTCACATCCGTCAAAGACGCAAAATGCCCCCCACACCGCTGCAACACATTCAGCTCCACACCACGCGCCTTGATACCAAACGCCGCTTTTACTTTTTGTTCTAATATTTTCGCCACGCCGCTCAAATTTTTGTGCCCAAAGACGTCTGTGGCGCAGTTTTGCTTGTCCTCACAGACATAGACGCCGTTGTCGTAGCGGATACCTTCACTGACCGCCACCACAATATTCACCACGCCTTGCTTTTGCAGCGCTTCTATATCCGCCAAAAACTGCTCGTCCACAAACGGCACTTCTGGCAAATAAATGAGGTGCGGCGCCGCATATCTCGTTCCACGCGCCAGCGCCGCCGCCGCGGTCAGCCAGCCGGCGTTGCGACCCATGATTTCCACTACTGTGACAGAGGGCTGGCAATAGACTGCACTATCCATGCCAATTTCCCGCAGGGAAGCCGCAATATACTTAGCAGCGGAACCGTATCCCGGCGTATGGTCCGTCTCCGGCAAATCGTTGTCAATCGTCTTGGGAACGCCGATAATTTGCACATCTTTTCCATTTGCCCGCGCATAGGCATCCAGCTTATGTACCGTGTCCATGGAATCGTTTCCGCCGATATAAAACACATAGCCGATGTGGTGTTTGTCCAGCAAATTGAAAATGGTTTCATAGACGGCGGCATCCTGCTCCATGTCCGGTAAGCGGAACCGGCAGGAACCCAAATAGGCCGCAGGTGTTGTTTTCAGCAGTTCCACCTGGCCCGCCTCTTTCAGCAGTTCTCCCATATCCACAAACCGTTCTTCCATAAGACCCTGCACGCCATTGACCATGCCGAGTACCCGGTCAATGTGCGGCGATGCGAGTGCCGCCGCCGCCACGCCTGCCAAACTGGCGTTGATAACCGCAGTTGGCCCGCCAGACTGCCCAATTACGCAATTTTTTTTCATTTGTTTCCGCTCCCTCAACTTTCTGTTCGTTTTTCCACTACCACCGCAATGGGCGGACAGTTTGGCTGATTGACATACGAATGCACCAGTGCCGTAAAGGTGCGGCTGTCAATGGTTTTTACATATTCCAGGAACTGTTTTTTTTCCTCAAATCCGCTTTTCATGCCGTAGTACACGCCGACAGTTATCACACCGCCGGGCCGCAGTAACGCCATAGCCTGTTGCATGGCCGCGCAGGTGGAAGAAAACTGGGTGGTAATGCTGTGGTCGCCGCCGGGTAGGTATCCCAAATTAAACATCACCGCGTCCACCGGCCCCGGCACGTACTGCGCCATTTGCGCATGACTGGCCAGCATCAGCTCACAGCGCTCTAGCAGCCCCTGTTCCTTCAGGCGCCTACGCGTCGCATCAAGGGCCTGCTGCTGAATGTCAAATCCGAACACTTTGCCACCCGGGCCAACCAGCTGCGCCAAAAACGCGGTATCATGGCCGTTGCCACAGGTGGCGTCTACTGCAACGCCACCTGCACGCAAGGCTCGCTCGATATAACAATGGGTAATCGCGGTAGCGCCGCGTGGTATCACACCCATGGCTTATTGAAAGGACGCGCCAGTATTTGCGCTGCCCACGAGTTTTGCATACCGTCCTAAATATCCGGTCGTAATCTTGGGCGGTGGGCAGACCCATTTTTCACGCCGCGCTGCCAGCGTCGCGTCGTCCACCTTCACATTGAGTTTTCCAGCCGGAATATCAATGGAAATAATATCGCCTTCCTCAATCAGTGCGATACTGCCGCCTTCCATCGCTTCCGGTGAAATGTGTCCAATCGCCGCACCGCGTGTTGCACCGGAAAACCGTCCGTCCGTCAGCAACGCAACGTCCTTGTCCAGGCCCATGCCCGCAATGGCAGATGTCGGTGACAGCATTTCCCGCATGCCGGGTCCTCCTTTTGGTCCTTCGTAGCGGATCACCACTACATCTCCCTTTTTGATTTCACCACCGCGGATTGCCGCAATCGCCGCATCCTCACTGTCAAACACGCGCGCCGGACCTTCATGCACCAGCATTTCTTCCGCTACTGCCGCCCGTTTGACCACCGCGCCGTCCGGCGCAATGTTACCGCGCAAAATGGCAATGCCTCCCACCGGGCTGTATGGATTGTCAATGGGACGAATGACGTCATGGTCTAGCACTTTGGCGTCCTTGATATTCTCCCCGAGCGTCTTGCCCGTTACCGTCAGACAGTCTGTCGCCAGCAAATTCTTTTTATTCAGCTCCGCCATCACGGCCTCTACACCGCCCGCCTGGTACAAATCCTGAATGTGATGGTGCCCGGAAGGCGCTAGATGGCACAGGTTCGGCACTTTTGCGCTGATTTCATTAATCATATCCAAATTCAGTTCAAAACCCGCTTCTTTAGCAATCGCCGGCAGATGCAGCACAGAGTTGGTGGAGCATCCCAGCGCCATATCCACCGTCAGCGCGTTGCGGAAGGATTCTTCTTTTAAAATGTCGGACGGTTTGATATCCCGTTCCACCAAATCCATGATACGCATACCCGCTTCTTTGGCCAGGCGAATGCGAGCCGCATAGACGGCTGGAATGGTGCCGTTGCCCGGCAACGCCATGCCTAGCACTTCGCTCAGGCAATTCATGGAATTGGCAGTAAACATACCGGAACAAGAGCCACAGCCTGGGCAGGCCTTGTTTTCCAAATCCGCCAGCTCCGCTTCGTCTATAGCTCCCGTGCGCACTGCGGCGCTGCCCTCAAACAAGCTGTTCAAATCCAGCGCTTTCCCCTCTTTTTTCAGGCTCATCATCGCGCCGCCGCTGATGACAATCGCCGGAATATTCAGCCGCGCCGCTGCCATCAGCATACCCGGCACAATTTTGTCACAGTTTGGAATCAGCACCAAGCCGTCAAACGCATGGGCTCGCGCCATACATTCCACACTGTCCGCTATCAATTCACGGGACGCCAGGGAATATTTCATTCCCTCATGCCCCATTGCAATTCCGTCGCACACGCCAATCACACCAAATTCCGCCGGCGTACCGCCCGCCATTAAAACACCCTGTTTGACAGCAGACGCAATTTGGTTCAAATGAATGTGTCCCGGAATAATTTCGCTGAACGCATTGGCAATCCCGATAATCGGCCGCCGAATTTGTTCATCGGTATATCCCATTGCCTTAAACAGCCCGCGGTGGGCCGCTTTGTCAAGCCCTTTTTTCACAATATCGCTTCTCATGACCTCATATCCTTTCTTTCGCAGAATCTTGCGCCGCACCCAGTTCAAGGCCAGAGCGGCTGCTATACCGCCGGACCCTTTGTTTGGAATCATGCGGCAGTGAGATTCACTTAGTTTTTATTATACCATATCGCCCCGTCGGAATCAATTCTCTTTTCCGCAAAATTTTTCTCTTTTTCCGTCAATCTTGCAAAATTTTTCTAACTATGATACAATGGTAGACAAATGCGCAAGGATGTTTTTTCTTTCGCGCTGCCTACTGAAAAGGAGAATGACGTACCGTGTTAGCTACTATCTATTCCGGCGGCGTACAGGGAATCGACGGCTATGTTGTAGAAGTGGAAGGAACCGTTTCCAGCGGCCTGCCCACATTTGAAATTGTCGGATTGCCGGACACTGCCGTTAAAGAATCCAAGGAACGGGTGCGCGCCGCGGTGGAAATTCTGGGGCTGGAATTTCCCTTGCGCCGCGTGACCATCAATTTAGCGCCCGGCAACATAAAAAAAGAAGGGCCTGGCTTTGACCTCCCCATTGCCATTTCCATTTTAACTGCCTCCGAACAGCTCAAAGCCCAACAGCTGTCGGACTACCTTTTTTTAGGCGAACTGTCTTTGGGCGGCGAGTTGCGTCCGATTAGCGGCGTGTTGCCCATGGTACTAGCCGCCGCGCGCAGCGGCATCCACAAAATTATTCTGCCGCGTGCCAACGCCAGGGAAGCTGCGATTTTGCAGGACGTGGAAGTGTATGGTGCAAACACGCTGCACGACGTCATCTGCCACCTGTCAGGCCAGTTTCCCATGCAGCCTGAAACACTGAATCTGCAAGAGGTGTTCCGGCAGGATAACCTCTACCAATATGATTTTTCCGAAGTCAAAGGCCAACTGGAGGTCAAACGTGCGCTGGAAATTGCAGCGGCGGGCGGGCACAATTCCATCATGATTGGCACGCCCGGCAGCGGAAAAACCATGCTGGCGGCGCGGGTGCCTTCCATTTTACCGGACATGACGCTGGAGGAGGCGCTGGACGTGACGAAAATCCATTCCATTGCCGGGCTTCTTCCGGTAGACACCGCACTTGTCACGCGCCGTCCGTTCCGTGCGCCCCACCACACCGTGTCCACCGTCAGCCTTGTAGGCGGCGGACGTTTCCCTCGGCCGGGAGAAGTCAGCCTGGCGCACCACGGCGTACTCTTTTTGGACGAGCTGCCGGAATTTCGTAAAGATGCGCTGGAAATTCTGCGCCAGCCGCTGGAAGACCGCCAAGTTACCATCTCCCGTGTCAGCGCATCCATCACCTACCCCTGCGATTTTATGCTGGTCGCTGCGATGAATCCCTGCCACTGTGGTTACTTTGGCGACCCATCGCGCCGCTGCACATGCAGCGAGACGCAAATCCAGCGCTACCGTGGAAAAATTAGTGGCCCCCTCATGGACCGTGTGGATTTGCATATCAATGTCATGCCTGTAGAATATGCGCAGCTTGCAGACAACGGGGCAGCGGAAAGCTCTGCTTCCATTCGCGCGCGGGTCAACCATGCCCGCGAGGTGCAGCGCAAACGGTATCAATCCATTGGTGTGGCATGCAACGCCAACCTCACTACATCGCAAATCAAAACGTTTTGCCCATTGGATGACGCAGCCTCCAATTTGCTGGAGCAGGCGTTTCATACCTTAGGCCTTTCCGCACGCGCCTATACGCGCATTATCAAGGTAGCGCGAACCATTGCGGATTTGGAGGACGCGGCAGAAATCGGCGTTTCCCACATTGCGGAAGCCATTCAATACCGCAGCTTGGACCGTAAACGCACCTACTAGGACAAGCACTTGATACGCCGTTATCCCTTTGGCTTCCCAGGAAGTATGGCCAGTTCATGTGAATATTTTGGATCTGTCCTCTGTCAATTTTTGTTTGGTGTAGGCAATTTTATGGTAACTTTTATTACAAAAAAGGGTAGCCCGGTTCATTACTTTGGGCTGCCCTTTTTTGCATGGGTTGTTTCAAATTCGCATTACGCCGCCGATATTGGTCCACGCGATGTCCCGCAGATGGTGGTAATCCCGGATAAAATCATCCAGCACGCCATCTGGCAACACAAAAATGCCATAATCGCAGTCAAACAGGTAAAATACATTGCCGCTTTTCGCGCAAGCCGCCGAATGCACCTGCCCGTCTTGATGCCGGCAACACATCATTGCAAGCTGAATGGGATTCGCCGTATTAAATACCATACTGCCGCTTAGCACACTACGCAGCCCATTCGTCATGCCGGCATACCCAGCAGACTGCGCCGCATGGTGCGGGTCAACGGCCGCGGTATATTGGGCGGTCTCCAACATTTGATACAATGTTCCCAGCGCCTTGGACATACAGTTGTCATACTCCTCCTGTGCCAGCTGCTCCCACTTTTCCTGTTGCTCCATAACCTGGCTGCGAATGAAGGGCAGTTTAATTTCCAGGTTGTCCAATGCAGTCAGCGGCGTTTCCATTCTACCGCTTAGCGTCACAGCCTGCACCAGATAAGCTGCGGTAACTGCCAGGCAAATGCCGGCGCTAATTTGCTGCGGCTGGATTGCCAAATAGGAGGCAAGTTTCCCTTTTCCCAGCCGTCTGCCTGCTTCCAAAAATTGTTCCACTCCTGCCATGGATATGCTCCTTTCCGCTACGGACCTATTTCCGTTTTTGCGCAATAGTTTGTTATTACCAGTTTATGGGCCAACCCTTCCAAATATGATAACAACCTATTGTTTGCGGCGGTAAATTGCCTCTTTCTGCGCAGCGGCGGCTCTTTTATCAGAAGTCAAACAGGATTCTTCTAATCAACACATAAACGCAAATCCGCCCGCTTCAGTTGGCTGAAGCGGGCGGATTTGTCATATTAATAGAGGGTACTACCTGAGCTATGCCCGTTCAATATCCCATTTTATCCGTGAGCGAATCATCGTGTTCGATCCACTGCGCCACGGGAATTTCCCGAAAGGTATCCTCCGTTTCCCGAATAATGACCGTTTGAATGCCGGCATTGATGACGAGCCGTTTGCACATAGCACAGGAATTGGAATGCTCCGTTAGCTTTCCCGTGCTCTCTCGGCCCACTAAATAGAGAACAGCCCCAATCATATCCCGCCGGGCAGCGCTGATGATAGCATTGGCCTCCGCGTGAACTGAACGGCACATTTCATAGCGTTCTCCGCGCGGAATTTGCAGCTTATCCCGCATACAATAGCCCAGTTCATTGCAGTTTTTGCGCCCGCGCGGCGCGCCGTTATAGCCTGTCGCAATGATTTCATCGTTTTTGACGATAATGGCACCATAACTGCGCCGCAGGCAGGTGCTCCGGTTGCGCACCGCATCTGCAATATCCAAATAATAATTGTGTTTATCCCGCCGTTCCATATTCATCCCACCTTTTTATTGTTCCAAATATCGCACCATCCCTGCAAGCTGCACAAATTCCGCCCGCAGCCCAAAGCGGTCCTCTCCCAGCGCGCCACGCGCTAAATCCAGCACCTGCTCATAGGACGATGTTCCGGCAAACTCCG
>CALLNG010000438.1 GCA_938005345.1 uncultured Clostridia bacterium | reverse complement strand
CAATGATAGGTGCTTCCGGTTTCAGCAGCGGTCCAGCTTGTCTCTGCATGTTGGATCCCATCAGTGCGCGGTTAGCATCATCGTTTTCCAAAAACGGAATCATAGCGGTTGCTACTGACACGAACTGTTTGGGTGATACGTCAATAAAATCAATATCTTTGGTTTCGACTTCCAAAATGTCATGACTAATACGGGCAGCCGTCTTTTTGTTTAAGAAGTGGCCCTCTGCATCCAGCGGTTCATTTGCCGGTGCTACAACGTAACCATCCTCTTCGTCAGCTGTCATATAAATAATATCGTCTGTTACCACACCTTTTTCTTTGTCCACACGTCGGTACGGCGCTTCAATAAATCCATATTCATTTACCCGCGCATAGGTGGATAACGAGTTAATCAACCCGATGTTTGGACCTTCCGGTGTTTCTATTGGACACATTCTGCTGTAATGGGAATAGTGAACGTCACGCACCTCAAATCCTGCACGTTCCCTTGATAAACCGCCCGGCCCCAATGCACTGAGCCGTCTCTTGTGCGTCAGCTCTGCCAGCGGATTAATCTGATCCATAAACTGGGATAGCTGAGAACTTCCAAAAAATTCTTTAATGGTTGCCACAACAGGGCGAATATTTATCAGGTTCTGAGGGGAAGCTACATCTAAATCTTGAATTGTCATACGCTCACGCACGACACGTTCCATACGGGCAAGCCCTACCCGGAACTGGTTTTGCAGCAGCTCACCCACGCCACGCAGACGCCGGTTACCCAGGTGGTCAATGTCATCCACATTGCCCACACCCGCTTCCAATGCCGATACATAATTGATAGAGGCCATAATATCATCAATTGTAATATGTTTCGGAACCAATTCATCGCGGCGCAGTTTTAATGCGCTACGAATATCTTCTTCTGTTTTGTTTTCTTGCAAAATTTCCTGCAAAACAGGTTGATAAACGCGTTCCGTGATTTCCAAATCACTGGTATCAAAATCCAGCACATAGGAAAGGCTAACGGTATTGTTAGACAGTACCACGACCTCTTTTCCGTCTACATTTAAAGTCACACGCGTTACACCTGCATCTGCCATTTTCTGTGCTATCTCGCGCGTTATCACATCGCTTGTTCCAGCCAATACTTCTCCACTATAGTTGTCAATGACAGGCTCCATCGGTTTAAATCCAACAACACGCGGATTAAAGCAGAGCTTTTTGTTAACCTTATACCGCCCAACTTTTGCAAAGTCATATCTTCTATCATCAAAAAACATATTATGAATCAGCGTTTTAGCACTGTCCACTGTTGGCGGTTCACCTGGACGCACCTTTTTATAAATTTCAATCAGTGCTTCTGATTCGTTTGCGACACTGTCTTTTTCCATTGTCGCCATAATTTTGGGATCTTCCCCAAACAGTTCCATAATTTGCGCGTCTGTTTCTACCCCCAATGCGCGAATCAGTGTTGTCACTGGCATTTTTCGTGTTTTATCCAGTCTCACGGAAAAAATATCGTTGGAATCTGTCTCGTATTCCAGCCACGCGCCACGGTTGGGAATCACCGTGGAGGCATATAGCCGTTTGCCGCCCCGGTCATGTTCATAAGAATAATAGATGCCCGGCGAACGCACCAGCTGGCTTACAATAACACGTTCTGCTCCATTAATGATAAAAGTTCCCTGATCCGTCATGAGCGGAAAATCGCCCATAAAAATTTCCTGCTCTTTGATTTCCCCTGTTTCACGGTTAATCAAGCGCACTTTGACACGCAGAGCTACCGCATAGGTAGCATCGCGCTCCTTACACTCCGCTATGTCATATTTCGGCGTGGTATCAAAATAATAGTCATAAAACTCCAGGCTTAAATTGCCTGAATGGTCCGTGATAGGAGATACGTCATGAAACACCTCCCTTAGCCCTTGTTTCAAAAACCAATCATACGAATTTTTCTGAATTTCAATCAAATTCGGCATTTCCAGCGCTTCATTGATTTTTGAAAAACTCATTCTAGTCGTTTTCCCAAATTGAACCGGACTAGGTCGTTGCATTAAAAATCACCTCATTAAACAGCAGATCATTTATCTGCATTTTTGACAAAACCTTTTTCTACCGTTCTCTTCCCATCCGCTATTCTCCCTGGAAACATGCGCATCCTTTTTATGTCTTTTTCTCCAAATATGGCCAAACGTAAAATAACCTTCTAAATATTATAACCCACACTTGATTTTTTTATTCTACTATGGTATACTGTAAGAAAAATGGTATTTTCTGCGCATAGAGACATATATAGCATTATATCATTATATCACAGTGTTTCCCGGAAGTCAAGAGTGGTTTTCCATGGAATTTTATTTTTCTTTTGTGAATGGAGAAACATGGCTAAACTATGAACAATTTGTTAATTTTGTATAAAAACCCTTTTCATTTTAAAAAAAATGTGTTATACTAAGGGCTGTAATCAAGTTAATCCCTTTTCATTTTGATCATTTCTAATAACTTGATAACAAATATACACCCCACAATTTGCCCGGCATACTTCGGTATGACCGGGCTTCCCCCTTTTTAAGGATAAAACTGCCAGTAATTAACCATGATACTGCTTTGTCTCTTTTATAGATATACTTGACAATACCATGATTTTGTTTCATAATAGAAACAGATATCCGAAGGACCTTGAGGAGGTACAAACAAATGAAACAGTGTATGGACGCCGCTAATTTACACCGCCGCCTAAAAAAAATCATAGGACAGGTTCAGGCCATTGACCGGATGGTGGAGGAAGATGTACCTTGTGAAGATATATTGTCGCAAATCAACGCTGCAAAATCCGCGCTGCATAAAGTAGGGCAGGTTGTACTAGAGGGACATATCAACCATTGCGTCCGGGATGGTATTGAACACGGCGATGCAGAGCAGACCATCGCCAATTTTACCAAGGCCGTGGAACGGTTCGCCAATATGATTTAAGCTGGCATTAAAATACTCTCTAGAGGACAATGTTAATCCAATGTTCGTCCGCCGCCAGGTTTTTATTACAGATCTTGCACAAGTCTCTATGAATCCTTTGCCAGCTGCAAGCAGTCTCAAGCTGACGCTAAAGCAACTGGCTTATTTTATCTACTTTTCATAATTTCTCCTTAAATTGGCACAGCACTTCCATTGTTAATAGATTTGCCTGCAATCGTTCGCAATATGAATTGATTGACAATTGTGCTATCTGCTTTTTTTCTTCTCACAATGAATACTGTAACCAAATACATGATGAAATAAGCACATCCTATTTTAGAGAGGTGGTGCTCCTTATGAAAAAGATTTATATCATAACTGGTGCCAATGGGTTCTTAGGCAACAACATCATACGACAATTAACAAAAGAAACGGACAGCGAAATCCGCGCATTGGTTCTTCCAAACGACACTGTGAACGCACTAGACGGTATCAACTGCAGCATATTTCAGGGAGATGTCACAAAAAAGGATTCGTTACACGCTCTATTTGACGTGCCGGAAAATGCGGTATTATATGTCATTCATTGTGCAGCGATTGTTCATATTCATTCAAAATTTAATTTCGAAACATATGATGTAAATGTAAACGGGACAAAAAATATCGCTGAAAAAGCAATGGAAAAAAATGCTAAATTGATTTATGTTAATAGTGTTCATGCTATCACGGAAAAACCAAACCATGAAACCATTACCGAAATAAATCATTTTGAACCCGAAAAGGTAAAAGGCCAATATGCAAAAACAAAAGCAGCGGCTGCAAATTATGTCTTGGACATGATGAAAAAGAAACGGCTAAACGCCTGCATTTTACATCCATCTGGCATGATCGGTCCAAACGATTTTGGGCGGAGCCACTTAACCCAACTGATTATTGATTTTGCAAACGGCAGATTAAAAGCCTGTGTGAAAGGCGGTTACGATTTTGTAGATGTCCGAGATGTTGCCGATGGCGTTATAAAAGCTTGCACGAAAGGAACATGCGGAGAG
>CALLNG010000437.1 GCA_938005345.1 uncultured Clostridia bacterium | reverse complement strand
CGACCAGATGCGTGCAGATGATATTTTGAATATTGTTCCGCTCACAAGTAAAATCGGTTTGGTCTCCAGCTCTACGCAAGTGACGGATGAAAATGGAGACGCGGTTTACAAAACGGAGTTGCTCTATGAAGGAGAACTGATTACACTGATGAGCAACAATATTGTGGCAGGTAAAAACGATACCATTACAAAACTCAAACGCGGCGATTTGATTTGGTTCTCTAAAAACAACAATGGGCTCATGGATAATGCACAGATTATTAAGAGTTTGAAATTCGGCGATGAAATCATGCAGGAAAATAAAGATACCGATGAAGAAACCCTGTATGGATATGTCAAGGAACTATCTTTTAATGATGTGGATGTTGCCAACAACCAAAAAGTACATACCATGACCATGATAATTGAAAACGGAAAAACGGAAGACGTTTTGGTTCCGGCGCGGAATGTACCTAACATTTATATCTATGATACCTCGGCGAAAACGGTGACAGTAGGTGGAATGGAGGACATTCGGCCTTATACGGGCAGCGATGCAAATTCGGATAAAGTTTTTGTTGTAAGACCGCATCAAGACGTTAGAGTGATGGTCATTGTACGCTAAAAAAGCAATCGAAGGAGGTATACTATGAAACGGATTTTAAAGTTAGCACTGGCGTTTTGCATGCTTGCAAGTTTGTTTGTTGCAGTGCCGGCGGCAGCGGAGGATACCTGGGAGGAAATTACTGCAAACCAAGTTTCGTTTAGTACAGAGAATACGCCCTTTACCGGGAACGGTACGGACTATTACAGTCTAGAAGATACTGCAGACGGACTCAAAATCACAAAGACAAAGGACCAGGGGGAGGGTGTGGCCGACCCCAGAATCGATACGACAATTTCTTTTGAGACACCGCTGGATGCGGGAGAGTATTATTTGGAGCTGGAATATGAGGAACACTTAAATGCCGGCCAGCTCTGGGGCAGCTTTTTCGGAAATGCCGGTGAGGGAATCACCTTTACAATCCGTCAAGCTGCCACAACCGGTCTTGCGGGTAATCAAACCCTCGATGGCGCGACTACCGGAGCATGGCTGGACAGCTATGGATACACCTTGCCAAGCCATACCAGCGGCCAGCCGGAAAAGCTAGGATTTCAGTATGAAACGGAAGGACAATCCATTTTAACGTATGTAGACCAAACCCGCGCGCAAACGGACGTTTTTTATCCGCGCGCAAGCAGAACGACTAAATTAACGTCGCTCAAACTGGAACTGCAGAACATGAAGAAAGATGGTTATATTGTTCTAAAGGGTGTGAAGATTTGGCAAAAACAGCAAGCACCAGCGGAAGAAGGCACTTGGCAGGAAGTGAAGACCTATTCGTTTACGCAGGAAGCGGAAGAGGCTGGGAACTATACCGTGCCGGATAATCCAACCGAATTTGAAAAAACCTACCAGGCGGACGGCATGGTGCTAAAAAAACTGACAGACAATGCGAGTATTTTTTCAGAATTTATTTATACTTTTGATACCGCATTAGACAATGGTAAGTATTACGTAGAATTTGAATATACGGAAAACGCCCCAGCAAAGGCGCAGTTAAATGCAACACTGCAAAGCAGTACTGGTACAGAAGCGGTAACGTTTTCCATCAGTAAGGGGAATAAAATTGGAGCTGCGCTGCGTTATAGTAAAACGGGAAGCGACACGGAAATGAAAAGAAATTGGCTGACAGCAAGCGGCCATCCGGAGGAGCAACCAACACATAATACCAACCATGAAAAGGAGCGGTTGGGCGTAGTCTATGATACAGCTGACTTGTCTCTGGTATTTTATGTGGATGGAAAGCCGGTTACAGGGAAAACAATGTATGCCGCTAACGATGGCGCTACGAATATTGGAAGAATAGCATTCAAGTTCCAACAAGCAAACCAAAACGACTCGTTTACCTTGCATAACATCAAAACCTACCAGTATGTGGAAGGCCAGGCGGGCCAAAGCGATGCAGAAAAATTGGCGGCCGATATGGCGACGGTGACGGAAAATTCCATCTTGGGCGGACAGAGTAAGGACAGTGTAACCACTAATTTAACGCTGCCAACTTCTCCTATGGTGAATGGTACTACCGTAACATGGGAATCCACCAATACTGCTGTATTAGCAAACAATGGAACCGTGAAGCCGGCGGAGCAAGATGCGCAAGTGACGTTCACTGGGCATTTCGTTAATGAAACCGCGTCACAGGATATGGTGCTGGATCTGACAGTGAAGGGGACGGGAAGTGCACAAAGTTCCGACTGGAAACTGATTGACACACTGCCTTTCACGCAGGAAGCAGAGTCAGCTGGAAAATACACGGTGCCAGACAATCCGACAGAATTTGAAAAGACTTATCAGGCGGATGGCATGGTATTAAAGAAATTAACGGACAATTCAGATATTTATTCGGAATTTATTTATACACTTGATACGGTGCTAAGTAATGGGAAATACTACGTGGAGTTTGAGTACACGGAAAATGCCCCGACAAATGCGCAACTAAACGCGACACTGCGTAGCAATACGGCAAAAGAGGCGGTAGCATTTGGCATCAACCGGATGGAAACAATAAATGCTGCGTTGCGTTATGACAATAAGGAAGGAACACAAAGAGCTTGGCTGGCAAGCAGCCATCCAGAAGAGCGGCCGCCGCACAACACTAATCATGAAAAGGAACGGTTGGGCGTTGTGTATGATACATCGGATCAGTCACTGGTATTTTATGTAGATGGAAAACCTGTCACAGGCAGAAAAATGTATGTGTCCGAGACAGCGAACACTAATATTGGGCAGATTCTGTTCAAATACCAGAGTGCAATGAAAGATGATTATTTTATCTTTCATAACATCAAAACCTACCAGTATGTTGACTCGACCGATCCGGAAGATGCAGCTAACCTAGAGGCGGATATGGAAAATGTAAAAGAGGAAACCATTTTAGGTGGGCAGCTTGCAAACAATGTAACGGCAAATTTGACGCTGCCAGTATCCCCTATGGCAAATGGAACAACGGTAACGTGGGAATCCACCAATACCGCTGTGTTGGAAACCAATGGAACGGTGCATAGGCAGGCGCAGGATACGCAAGTGACGTTCACTGGACATTTTGTCAATGGTACCGCTTCGCAGGATCTAGTACTGGAGCTGACGGTGAAAGGAACGGAAAGTGGGGAAAGCTCCGACTGGATTTTATGGAACGACATTGTGTTTGACAGTTTAGAGAGTCCACAATATTCGTTAACAACCAACGCAGATTATACCAACGAAATACAAGACGGTGCATTGACTTTTGTAAAAAACAATACCAATAAAACGGACTGGATTTCCGCGCTCACCGTGAATATTCCCAGTGACCACCCCATTGAGGACGGCACCTATTATATGGAATTGACCTTCCAAACCAATGTAACGGGAAGCGGTGCAAAACTAATTGCCAATTATTATAATGGGGGGAACTATCTGCTGAGTATGACGGGAGAAAACGGGATGGGGTTGGCTGCTAACACAGATCCCAATGCGAGTGGCACGGGGGGCTGGCTAGGTAATGAGGCAAAACCCGCCTACACACAGGGAGAAAAAATGGTATTCGGTGTGTTATATGATACGGATGACTCCTCTCTCATTTTCTGCAAAGATGGCGTGCCAGCAAGCGACACAAAATATTATACCCGTTCTCCTGGCGTGAAGAAAATGGATAAATTGGTCATTGGCATGCAGGGTGCCTCCAGCGAGGGCCAATTTGGACGGGTATATAGTTTCAAGGTATGGAAACTGGATGACACGGCATTTATGGCGGATTATAACTACTTGACGCTGGATAAATTGACAGACGAGCCGGCGAATATGATTACCAAAAATCTAAATGCGCTGCCAACGTCTTTGCCTAATGGGACCACCGTGGCATGGAATATTTCGGATTCCAGCGTGCTGGCAATGGACGGAACCATTTCGCCTATGGACCATGATGTTTCGGTAAAATTGACGGCAACACTAATGCGGGGCAGCCTTACGGATACCAAAGAATTTTATTTAACTGTTTTGGAGGAAGGCAAGGCAGAGCGGTACCTATATGTGAGCAGCGACACCTTTGACACGGAAGAGAGCATTGCGCCATGGAATGTCGTTGGCGCGAATGCAACCATTGAAATTCAAGATGGACGTCTCGCGGTAAAACGGGACGCGGAAAACCAGGATGTATCGGGAATCCAATATTTTGTATCGCAGGATGCAGACAATCCATTTGCAGTAACAGGTGAAAAGGTTGTATTGGAATACCAAATTCAAATCAACGAAAACCTACGCGAATGGAAAGGAGAACTGCTGGATACGGAAAACAACGTCCTGTCTGAATTGATGATTACCGATGCGGGCAGCAGCGATGATACGAGCGCGACTATGGCCATTACCTATTTGGACGGCGGCGCAGAGACGCAAGCAACGGTGGACTATACAGACAATACGGCGGCTAACGTGAAATATGAAATTAATACGCAAACCGGCGCAATGCAAGTCTATGTTAATACGGAATTGGTGGCAGAAGGTACAGTGAAAAACGGTGCGAAAAACTTCAGTGCATTCCGGTTTAGCACGGGCTATGAAGACCGCTACGGCTGGATGTGGCTGGACAACGTGAATGTGTTGGTAGAGTCTTCGAACCATCCGGCGACAAGAGTGGCACTGGATGCCGCAAATCTGACATTTGAACAAATCAAGGGGGAAAGCCGCAATAAAGAGGGCGCAATTATCGGGAACCTCAGCCCAATCCAAACGGGATATTTGGGCAGTACCATCGCATGGGGATCTAACAATACGGCGGCTCTGGCAAATGATGGTACCATTACACGTTCCAGCGTGGACCAGCCTGTCACCTATACGGCAACGCTAACATATGAAACGGAATCGCAGACAGTTCCATTTGAACTGACCATCAGAGGCATAGATGAAAACAACTTGGCAGCGCGTGGCGAATTGACTGCTAGCTCTGGTCGGGATACCGTGATCAACGCCAACGATACGTTGCTGGATACCGCATGGATATCTGGTGCGAACAATCCGTATCTGCGGGTAGATGTTGGGGAAGCAAAAATTCTTTCCCAGGTGATTTTGCATGAAATGCCAGTGGACGGAAATAATTTGGTGACAGGATTTGTCATCGAAGTATCAAACAATGGTTCTGATTGGGAGACTGTAGCAGAGGGAACAACCGTTGGAAGCAACAAAATTGTTGATTTCCTGCCAGTGGAAGCACGTTATGTGCGTTACCGTGTCACGAGCCAAAATACAGGAAAGACCGGATTGTATGAAATTGAAATTTACAACGACCCAACGGACAGTAACCGTGTCAAAGCAGATATTGAATGGTTGAAAGACAACTATGCGGATTACATGGTTTCGGGACCGATTACACTGCCAACAGTAGGAAAATTCGGTTCCACTATCAGCTGGGTATCCTCCCGGCCGGATATTTTGTCCAATGATGGAACCATTTTTACCAAACCGCAAAGTAACGAAGCATTTGTAACGACTGCTACTGTGGAGAGCAATAACTATTCTGAAAACACACCCATTCGCCGTGCCGCAGAAGGAACCGGCAGCACAACGCCCGGAACTGGCAGCGGAAGCAGCGGTAGTAGTGGCGGTGGAGGAGGAGGCTCATTGAGCGGCAGCGGCAACTTAGTCAATGTCGTAACCAGCCCGACACCGGCTCCTACGCCTACACCGACAACTGACCCGGGTAATTATGGTAGCTTCCGCGATGTACCCAAAGACAGCTGGTCTTATGAATATGTAGAAGCATTGGCGGAAAAGGGTATTGTGAATGGTTACGATGGCTTGTTTAATCCTGGGAGCAGCGTGACCAGAGAAGAATTTGTAAAAATGTTGCTGGGTGCGCTGGGAATCGAAGCGACGCAGACAGAATCAGACTTTAGCGACGTCAACGCCAATGAATGGTATGTACCATATGTTGCAACAGCAGCACAGTTGGGTATTGTTGGCGGTATCGGAGACGGGGTGTTTGGCGTAGGCCAGACTATCACACGTCAAGACATGGCGGTTATGGTACAACGGGCACTGGAAGCGACTGGAAAGACGCTTGCACAAGACGGGGAACAAAAAGTGTTCGAAGATGCTGATTCCATAAGCAGTTATGCAGTAGAAGCGGTGGAACTGTTGGTTCGTGCTAATGTAATTAGCGGCGATGAACAGGGTTATTTCCATCCCAACGATAGTTTAACCAGGGAACAGGCGGCAAAAATCATTTGCCTGTCAGGAGGGGTTTTGAATGAAGAGTAAAACAATACTATCCCTCATCTTGTCAGCCAGTATGGTGGGCCCTCTTCTGCCCGTTTGGGCAGAAGGGGATTTGCCAGAGCAGCCTGAGGGTGAAATAAAGATGCAGGAAGATTATATTCCAATTGATGAACAAACGACGCAGCTGCTGCAGGAACTTCTTGTGCAGCAGGATGGTCAGAGTACAGCCGGGGTAGAAAATCAAGCGGCTGCTGCGTCTTTGGAAGTGGGAACGGAGGAAGCCAAAGAACCAGTTGCTGCATCTGCTGGAGAAGCGTTGGTGCCCGCAGAAGGATACTGGCACGAATCCATGGAGCAATATCAGCAATTTGACTATTCCGACCCGAATTGGATCACGGATGAGGACTTTTTTGGGAAATGGAATGGCAGCTCCTGGGAAGTGCAGCCGCGCATTGATTATTCTTACGGCGACTTGCTGATGGAGGCGGAAACCGCAGTCAAGGGTGGCGACTATGAAACAGCAAAAGAATATGTATTCCAATACTATAAAGAGAAATTCCTGTTGCAACCAAGAACCTATTCTAAATCGGCAGACCGCCGCATTGATTTATCGGCACAGATTCAGTTCGACAACATGTTTTTTAACCAAGCAACGGGTTTTAATGTGCTGGATAAATTTAGCGTACCTAATACAGATGCGGAGGTTTCTGCAAACATTGTAGAAGAGGTACAAAGTGCGGCGACAGCGTCAACGAAGACCAAGTGTTTTGTCTTGCTGGCGCTGAAAAAGGATGGATACCAAGTGGATTTTCATAGTGCAGATGCACCGGACCATCAACCATATGTTGTTGTGAATGTCAACGGCACCAACCGGACCTTTTATCCGACGCAGGATGTTATGATTTCAGCTGGATCCAATGCGAGCCGCAATTATGGAGGACAGGAGACCATTTCTGTACAGGAAGCGGCCATTAATGAAGCACAGCCAGTGAATTCCGATACCAAACGGATTTACATGAACTTTGATTTCACTGGACTGAACGCCGGAGATGAAATCACGGAAGCACGGCTGTACCTGTATGGCCACAATACCAAGCCAGAAGGTGACAAGGACGTGGTGATTTTTTCCAACACCAATGCAACTTGGAATGAAAATACGGTCACTTTCGGAAATTTGGAGCATTTGATTTTTTCCTATGACGGAGAATCTGGACCTAAGTGGGAACAGCCGGCAAATGCGGGATACCGCTTTCATGAAGAGTTAAACCGGTTTGAAAACTATGCCAGCGCCATGCGGCAGCGGTATACGTATGGAAAAGACGAAGTGTATGCCTACCATGGGCTGCGTTTGTGGTTGGATTTTTACAAAAAAAGAGGCTATGATCCGGGATATATCAATAATCTGGATTTAGGTGTACGCGCCCAAAACTTGCCTGTTACATTGGCATATTATATGGACAGCGAGTTTATGACAAAAGAAGTGTTTATACCACTTCTCAAATTTGCATGGTCCATGGGTGATGCTTTGATTAGCCGGTGGAATGATAAATCGAAAGATTCCAACTGGGGCGCCTATGAGACAGCGGGGTTATCCAATTTGGCCATTAATTTTAATGAATTTTATGACGCTACGAAACCAATGGAAGATGGATGGGAAAGTACACCGTCTCAAGGCGGCCGCGGCGGCTGGATTGACGTAGCAGGACACCGTTATGAGCTATTATGCGGAACGGTTTTGAATTCAGATGGAAGTTGTACAGAGGTATCGCTAGGTTATACGTCAGAAACGATTGGAAATACGATGCAGCAAGTTACGTTTGCGCAGCAAGCGGGCTGGTCAGATTTTGAACTGCCGGACAACTTGAAACCCATTCTAGCTGGGCTTGCAAAATATTTGGTGAATGCAAGCGGACCAAATTTCTCGGATTTCCAGCAAGGAAATGCATATTCCCACGATTCTAGTTATCTTTCCAGAATTAAAGCAGTGGCGGCAGAGATAGATGACCCTCTGCTGCAATGGGCGGCTTCGGAGGGAAAAGAAGGAACTCCGCCGGATTATACTTCCATTTTATATCCGGTCGGTGTCAAAGCAATATTGCGCTCCGGCTGGGGGCCGGACGATGTTTATATCCAGACCAACGCGGATGGCGGTGTGAAATCACACGGACATTTCGACGATATGGGAATTAATATGTTCGCCTATGGGCAGTATTTGTTGGCGGATCCGAAGTATATGAACTATGACAACAACAACCCTTACCGTGCATGGCAAAACTCTGCGCGTGCGCACAATATGGTAGAAATCAACGATACTTCGCCAAAAGCAAACAGCTGGAACTTTAGTGAGCAGGTAACTGGGCCGAGTGGTGAAACCATTTCTCTGCCGAGTGAAGCCGGAGTGCCGGGCAGCATTGTAGAATCGGAGCTCAATGATGGATATGACTACGTCTATCTGAATACACCCAACTACTTAAATACCAAAATTGGCGGCAAGGTAGTGGTGGATGTAGACTATGACCGCTCCATTTTGTTCATCCGCCCCGGCTATGCGATTGTAACAGATTATCTCAAACCACAGGATAACGCAGTAAATAAATATTCACAGGCATGGCATTTCCTGCCGGAGGCCAACATCAGTATGGATGAAGAAACCGGTGCAGTGCGCACTAACTTTGAAGATTCGGCGAACATTCAGGTAATCCCGGTACAGCAAAGCGACGAAATGCAGGCAAGTATTTTGGACGGTTGGTATTCCCGCAGCACCGGAAATGTAGAGCCCATGAAATATGCGGCATATGTAAAAAATGAGTCGGGCAATACAACGTTTAATACTGTGCTTTTGCCAATGAATGTTGGTAAGAATCTACAGGGTACAACGGAAAATATTCCATTGGATGTGGCAGAAAATGTGGCGAATGCATTTCATCTGTCTATTGAAGATTCGGCCAAAAGTACTGTGACAGAGGGAACTTATTATACACTGCTGGATAAAACTCAGCAGGAGCAACGGGAGTTTGATCAGTTTTCCACCGATGGTACCTTATCATACATTGAACAGGAAAACGGTGTATACACGAGAATAATTTTACGGGAGGGAACCAATTTAGCAAACAAGGATACGGATGTCAAGTTGGTTCGCAGCCAAAGTGCATTGGAGGATTTAAGTGTACAATATAATGTTGATAAAATCAAAATCAATACCTCCAAAGAACTCGATTTAGAGCAGTTACAGCTTTATTCCGGTGGTAGAACCATCAAAGAAGTAACTTTGAATGGGGAGTCCATTGCGTTCCATCAGGATGGGGAAACTGGAGATATTTATTTTGCATCCAACATGCCATTTGATGGAAATGAAAACACAGGCGGCGACAGCCCGATTGCAAGTAGCACACCCAAACCTCCTACTGGCGGCACGATACATAGTGGCGGCGGTGGTGGTGGCGGCGTGGTATCCACCCCAAGCAACACACCTACGCCAACCCCGACTCCAACACCAACGGGAACGGTAACGCCGACTCCGACACCAACCGTGAAACCTTCAGACGAGTACGCACAGCAGCTGGAAGGACATTGGGCACAGCAGGAAATCAGCGAGATGCTGGACGAAGGTATTATTCAGGGGATTGGGCCTAATGATTTGGGACTGCAAAACAATACCACACGGGCAGAATATGTTACCATGTTGATTCGTGCGCTAGGCCTTGAGGTGCAATCCTATAATGGGGAATTCGCGGATGTGGCAGCAGACGATTGGTATGCGGACTATATGGCAACTGCAAAAAATGCCGGTATCCTGGAAGGGGACGGTGTCAATGCGGATCCTAATGGTCTGATTACAAGAGAGGAAATGGCGAAAATTTTAGTGGCGGTTTATGAGAAAGAACATGGTGAGATTGCTATTGATTCGCAAGTGGTCAGCCAGTTCCAGGATATCTCTAGCGGCAGCGGTTGGGCAGATATTTCTACGCAGAAAGCAATCAGTGCTGGATTGATGAATGGCGTTGCTGAAACATCTTTCGCACCACTGGAACATGCATTGCGGGAACAAGCCATTGTTGTTGTTTATCGGATCAAAGAAAAATAAAAATGGCATCTTATTTATAGAAGAAGCAGCTGGGAAAATGTTCCTGGCTGCTTTTTTCTTTCAAAGTTAAATTTGCTTGTTTCCACTGAAATAGGGCAATCACAGGTATAAAAACTGGAGATGAAGAAAAAAAGATTGACTTTTTTGCGGCATTTATATATAATAGAAATATTATTGGGCAATGCTATAATATGGGTTTAAGACGGAATAGGTTTGTGCCTATTACAATAAAAACGGTTCGGCATCCTATATGGTAGCGCTCAGTGGAAAGGGAGGGTAATGTAAAAAAGGAAAAAAAGCGCCAGAACTCATGGGAACGGATACATGAGTGGACGAGGATGGGGAGTATCGAATCTTCGGCGGGTGCCCCACGGTATCGCACTACCGTTAACAGTTGATAAAAGCATGAAGTGATTTGTGCCACAACATCAACTAGGTGTTAAAACCGAATCGTTGCGTGAAACAGGCTGTGGAAAGATGGGCAAAAAAGTCCAAAGGGAAACGGCTTTTTTGTTGTACCCATTTTTCCTTAGCTTTTCTTTTTGCGCCCTTTTTTAAAAAGAGCGCAGTATCGTAATGAGAAAGGAAGAATCGTATGTGCGGAATAGTAGGATATATTGGACAAAAAGACGTAAAAGAACAGTTATTAAATGGTTTGGAGAAATTGGAATATCGTGGCTATGACTCTGCGGGAATTGCGGTGCTACAGCAAGAACATCTATGTGTAAGCCGGGCAGTTGGACGGCTGGAGAATCTCCGCAGACAGGTACAAAGTCAATATCAAGAGGCCAAAGTGGGAATTGGACATACACGCTGGGCAACACATGGTGCGCCTACTGTAGCAAATTCCCATCCGCATTGCAATGAAGAGGGTACCATTGCAGTCGTTCATAATGGCATCATAGAAAACCATGGAGAGTTGCGGCAATTTTTAGAGGGAAAAGGATATCATTTCCGTTCGGAGACGGATACAGAGGTCATTCCCCACTTGATAGATTATTTTGACCAGGGAGATTTGCTGGAAGCAGTCCGTGCAGCGGCCGCGCAGCTTAAAGGTAGTTATGCATTTTGTGTGTTGCATGTACAGCATCCGGATCAAATCGTGGCAGTGAGAAAAGATAGTCCGTTAATTATTGGCATGGGGGCCGACGGGAATTACATTGCATCTGATATTCCAGCCATACGCAAGCAGACGCGGGAGGTTTATTTGCTGGAAGATGATGAGTTTGCAGTAGTTAAAGCGGATGATATTGCCATCTTTGATAAAGACAAAAACCGTGTAGAACGTAGTGTGTATCATGTAGCATTTGAGGAAAATGCCGCAGAAAAAGACGGTTATGAACATTTTATGATGAAAGAGATCCAGGAGCAGCCAGTAGCAATTCGCCGGACGCTGCAAGGGTGTATATCACAGGGGAAGCCGGTTGTGTTTGATGGTGTAAATTACCATGAAATTACTGATGTTCGCGAGATTTTTATTGTAGCATGCGGAACAGCTTATCATGCTGGGTTGGTTGGGAAAAATGTCATTGAACGCATGACGAATATTCCTGTAGATGTTGATATTGCTTCGGAATTTCGTTATCGGCATCCGATTCTTGGAAAAGATACCCTGCTTGTTGTTATTAGCCAATCGGGGGAGACAGCGGATACTTTAGCAGCACTGCGGCTTGCTAAGCGGCGCGGCTGCCAAGTGTTTGCGATTACCAATGTTGAAGGAAGTACGATTGCGAGAGAGGCAGACCATGTGTTTTATACACAGGCTGGACCGGAAATTTCAGTGGCTTCTACAAAAGCCTATACAACACAGCTTGTTGCACTCTATGCTCTTGCCTTATTTTTGGCAGAACATAAAGGGACGCAAACGCCGCAGGAATGTGATCAGTGGAAACGAGAGATGGCGGCACTGCCGGATTTGGTATCGCAAGTGTTGCAATCTGCTGAGAAACTGAAACCCATTGCAGAAAAATTGCAGCAGGAGAATGATATTTTCTATCTGGGTAGAGGGTTAGATTATGCTGTCGCGATGGAGGGTTCTTTGAAACTAAAAGAAATCTCTTACATCCATTCGGAAGCCTATGCGGCAGGAGAGCTAAAACATGGGCCGATTGCGCTGATTGAAAAGGGAACTGTTGTTATTGCGGTAAACACAAATGAAGTGTTGCGCAACAAAATGGAAAGCAATGTCAAGGAAGTGATGGCGCGCGGGGCGTTTGTTTATGGGATTTTGGCAGAAGGATTCCCAGCAGAGGAGTATGGCGGAGTATTTTATTTGCCCAAGGCCCATCCGCTGTTTGCACCGCTTTTGGCAATCATTCCTTTGCAGCTGCTAAGCTACTATATTGCAGTGGGAAAAGGCTGTGATGTTGACAAACCAAGAAATCTAGCGAAATCAGTAACAGTGGAATAAAACCGTAAAGGCGCAGCTTTTGTTGCGCCTTTATTGCATTTGGAGAAATGTTGTGGTAAGATATAAATAAGTGTAAAAAAGAAAGGATGAAATATCATGTTATATACCTATACGCTGCAAACAGAGCGGGAATCATTTTCTATGATAACAGCGCAGGTGAGGGAAGCGGTGAACAAAAGTGGTATACAAAACGGAATTTGCATCGTTTATTGTCCCCATACCACAGCGGCTATAACGATTAATGAAAACGCGGATCCGGACG
>CALLNG010000436.1 GCA_938005345.1 uncultured Clostridia bacterium | reverse complement strand
TTTGGTCTGCTCCAAATTGGCCCCTTCCATGGATACGCTAAAATTGGCGATAGGCACCATGCTGGGGTCCATTTTGATGATAATGGGGTCGCTTGCGTCCTCCGGCAGCGCTCCCTTAATTAAATCCACCTTTTCCCGCATCTCCATGGAACACACATCCATATCCGTCCCGTAGTCAAATTCCGCAATGACAATGCTGGAACCCTGGCTGGACGTGGAGGTGATGTTTTGAATGCCGCTCACCTGTGAGATGGCGGTTTCAATGGGTTTGGTGACCATGTTTTCGATTTCACTCGGGGATACCCCGGAATACGTCGTCTGAACGGCAGCCATGGGCAACGTGATGTTGGGGTATAGGTCAATGGGCAGCATGGTCAGTGCATACAGCCCAATGACCACGATCATCAACACCACCATGGTCATGGCAACAGGCCGTTTGACGGAGACTTCTGAAATAGACATAACCGTTTCCTCTTTTCTACGTTTGATAGTTGGCCCGTTTGCCGTTAGTCTTGTGTATCTTCAATAATCTTAAATTTGCTGGTTTCATCCACAAAATCTTTTCCGCGCACCACGACGGTTTCGCCGTCGGACAGTCCGGTTAATACCTGAACGCGCCCGTCCTGTTCAATGCCGGTGGTGATTTCGCGCAGCTCCAGTTTGTCGCCGTTTACCACAAATACGCTTTTGGTTTCATTATCGTCTTTGACCGCTTCCGCTGGAATGGTCAGCGCGTCCGCCGCCGTCTGGGAAACCAAGCGGATGTCGGCGAACATACCCGCTTTGAACATACCGCTGGAATTGTCCATGTTGATTTTTACTGCAAACATACCAGTTACCGCATCCGCAGAGGGGCTGATTTCCGAAACCATTGCATCAAACCCGTCAATTCCCGCGGAGGCAACCGACACTTTTGCCGGCATGCCGACATAAACAGTGTTAATACTTTTTTCCGCCACTTTGATTTCCACCTGTACGCTGGCGGGATTCACAATTTGCACCTTGGTCGCGGTGGGGCTTGCCATGTCGCCCGCGTGCAGCGACAGTTCCGACACCTGCCCGCCAATGGGTGCGCGCACGGTGGCGTTGTTTAAGCCCTCCTGCGCGAGTGCGAGCGCCGCCCGGGCATTTTCCACCGAGGCCGCCGCACTGGTCTGGTTTTCCGGATTGATGACGCCTACGGTTAGGTTGTAGTTTTCCTGCGCGGACGAGACCGCAGTTTTGGCGTTTTCCAGCCGGCTTTTGGCGCTGACTAGCTCGCTGTTGTTGGTCTGGTTGAATACCGCGTCATTGTATTGCTGCTGCGCTAAATCTAGTTGGCTTTTGGCACTGTCCACCGCCTGGCGCGCGCTGGTAGATGCATTGTCATATTGGGCCTGCGCATTGCGCACCGCATCTTCCGCCTGGTCGACGGCCTGCTTGGTCGCACCGCCTTGTTCATAGAGCACTTTGGTCTGCTCCAGCGTGGTTTTGGCGGAGTCCAGCGCAATTTGCGCAGACGTGATAATGGTATTGTTGTTGTTGTTTTCCACAGCGCGGTCATAGGCGGCCTGCGCTTGGTCCAGACTGATTTTGGCACTTTGCACACCGGATTGGTTATCCGAGCGGGCAACTGCCATGTCATAAGCGGTCTGCGCATCGGACAGTTCCTGTTGTGCCTGCGTGAGTGCCTGGCGTGCCTGCGTTTCGCTTTGCTGCGCCGCGCCGCCTACGCTTTTGTCATAGTTGGCCTGTGCGGTTTGCAAATTAGCTTGCGCCTGGCGGACCTGCAATTGCAAATCCGTGTCCTCCAACGTAAACAGCACGTCTCCAGCATTTACGGTCTGCCCCAGGCTGACATTCACGCTGGTGATGCGCCCGCTGATCTTCGGTGTCACGGCAACGTCCGCGGACGCGCTAATGGTACCGCTGTAGCTGAGAAATGAACTTACATCGCCGGATTGTACAACTGCTGTGGTGATACTGGTTGCAGCTTCTTGCTGTTCCTCCTGCTCGCCGCACCCCGCGAGACCAACGAGCAGTACCGCTGCACATAATAAAACAATTCTTTTTTTCATAATGTTTTGTTTTCCTCCATCTTGATAGGTTTGCGCCGGATTTGTACCGGCCTGTCACAATGAAATATGGCGCCGCTCTGGCTAATTAAACACCCATTACGTTGCCGACTGTGTAGGAAAAGACATATTGCTCTGCCCCCATAATGACGGCGTACTGCGCGTCAAAGCAATCCATTTCCGCCTGCTGCGCTTCGCTCCACGCATCCTCTACATCCACCGGCGTTGCCAGACCCAGTTCATATTGGGTTTTGCTGATCTCGTAGGCCTGCAGTTTCAAATCGCGGGTCTGCTGGGCAAGGCCGTAGGTGTCATAGGCACTTTTCATGGTATCGTACGCTTTATGTACATTAATACGGGTGTTCTCCACCGCCGCGTCGTAGGCATATGCACTGGACAGCGCTCCCGCTGCAGCCTGCTGGTAGCGGTACGTGCGCTCAGTGTACCACAGGCCCACTACCTCAAAGTTTTTTTCATCGGCAATCTTTTGCTGTCCTGCACGTATGATGTCCATGCTATTTTGCAGCGCCAGCGTTTCCGCTTCCTCCACTGTGGTCTGCGGCATATCCGGCGTTTCCAGCGTCCCTTTGACTGTCAGCGTACTATGTACCGGAATGCCGATGGCGTTTTTCAGCTGCATCATGGCAATGTCCACGCCGCGGCGCGCTTTTTCCAAATCTGCCTGCGCTTTTTGTTCGGACAAAATGGAACTTTGCAAATCCATTTTGGTAATCAATCCGTTGTCAAACCGCGTCTGGTTTTGTGCCACGCGCGTTTGTGTGGTTTTGAGAGATTCCTCTAAAAGCGCAGCCCGTTCCTGGGCAGACAGGTAACTGTAAAACGCACTTTTCACGCCCAGTTTAATGGACTCTGTGGTTTGCTGCAAGGTTTTTTCCGCAATGACCTGCCCGGTCTGCGCTTGGGTAAATCCCAGGCCTTTTTTGATGGTGAACATTTCATAACCATAGGCCACTTCGTCTTGATAGACAAGATAGGTGTGCTCCGCCTCTTCCAGCGCAACGTTGCTTTGTTCCAGCGCAGCCTGTGCGGCGAGAACCTGTGGATGGTGTGCCGCTGCATACGAAATGGCCTCGGAAAGCGTCATGGTTTCCGGCGGCGCTGCCGTCTCTTCCGGCGCTGCTGGTTCCGCTGCCGCGGCCCCCGTTACCAGCAGCAAAACACTAAAGCAAAGACATAGTAATCGTTTCATGGTATCATCCTTTCCTAAATAGCGCCTGCTCCCAGGCGCCGGGTTTCATTTAGACTGTTTTTGTCTGTTGATTTCATCAAAATTGGGTTCTGGCAAATCAAACCTGCCGCCTGCGGCAGCGCGCAAACGCCTGTTCACAAACAGCGCGCGAGTGTACCAACCGTGAGAATAGCTGCTCCCGGCAATGCGGCCTAGCGGCTGCAACTGTTTGTGGGATCATGTGCCGTTATAGACGCCTGCGGCAATGCGTCTCTGGCCGGCCCACCAACGCCGCAATCCACGCCGTGATTTTCTGAAACATGGCGGTATTGAGGGCATAAATCATGCTTTGTCCCGACCGGTTGCAGACAATCAGCCCGGCTTGTTTGAGAATGGACAAATGATGTGATATGCTGGGCCATGATAAGTTGAAATGCGCGGCAATTTCTCCCGCGGCCATATCCCGTGTGCTGAGCAGCGCTAAAATTTCCCGGCGGGTTGGATCCGCCAACGCCTTAAACACACAATGCATAAACTCTCCTCCCAATCGTTTTTTATGTGAAATATTTAGAAGTTTTTCTAAATAATGTGCAACCCATTACATATTAGGCAGACCGCTGTACGACATTACAGAAACTATACGCAATGGCATCTAGGCCCCCGTTGAAATCACCTGGGCGCCGCAGTAAATATCTTACTAACGTGTCGGCAGTTCAATAGGGATTCCGTTTTCAAGGCCAATAGGTATAGACCACATCCGCTAAAAATAGCAGCGCCAAAAGACCGCTTAACACATGCAATGCACGCGCCGGAATGTGCCGGACTAGCCACTGTAAAGCCGGATGGATCAGGCATAGCACCACAAGCCCGCCGATACCAAACCGGATGCTGGGATTGAGTGCGATGCGGCCCTGAAAATTCCAGGCGTAGGAGCGGTAATCCCACAGCCATTGTCCCGTAGTCCATTCCATGATGTAACTGCCAATCAGTTCCACCACCGTGGCAATGGCAACAACCGCTACAAAAACAACCAGCGGCGTAACGGGGATGGGGCCAAGACGCAATTTTTTTTGTTTCAGCTTGCTGAGCAGAACAATCAAAATCAGCGCGCCAAATCCATAGATGACACAGTACGGGCCAAACAAAACGCCCCGGTTGGAAAATCCCCAGCGGTATACCACCACTTCCAAAAATACTTCATACAGCCAGCCTAAAATGGAATATAGAAGGAAATATAAGAAAACGTGTTCTAGTGTTTTCAGCCAATTCCGCTTTTGTAAAGCGTGTTCCATGTGCAGCGCCCCCATTCTGTCAACATGCCGTTATGTACGTAAATACGCAGTCCTGTACACGTATATGCCCTCGTGCCACTTTGTGGGCAGCACACTGCTGCAACGCAAGTGAAAAAGAAGGGCTGCTTTTTATTATAGAAGGTTTGCATGGGACTGTCAAGAGGTAAAAGTGACAACGTGATGCGGCAGATAGGGCAAAACTTTGGCGGACACAGACAAGCCGGGAAACGGATAACAAAAAATCCCTTGGCCTTTAGGCCAAGGGATAAATTTTCTATGTATGTCAATTCAAAACGCGCCGCGCACCTACATACCGGCTGGCATAGTAGGAAGTGTTCATGCTACTGATTTTCACAGTGTCGCCTGGCACAGTGGCATGCACCATGTTGCCGTCACCGACATATAGACCCACGTGAGAAATCCCAGAACCGCTGGTGTTAAAGAACACCAAATCACCCGGCTGCAGTTCGTCTTTGGAAACCGGCACGCCCTGCTGCGCCTGTGTGCTGGAAGAGGAGTTTAACTGAATACCAAATGCCGCATAAACATAAGACGTAAATCCGCTGCAATCAAATCCGCTTGGTGTTTTCCCACCACTCACATAAGGCGTTCCAATGAAGCGTTTTGCATATTCCACAACGCTTGCACCACCGGAGTTGTCTTGTTCTATCGGCGTTTCATTGTAAATATTCAAATAGCAACGCTGTACATATCCCAAATCACCGAAATACAATACCTGGCACCATTCATCGCCCACTTCCGTGATGACTGGCGTGCTGCTGGTATAATAAGCGCCGATGGTTCCCGATGCGCTGTTAGACTGTTTATAAACTGGAACATTGTCCGCGGTAACGTTTGCATCCGCTACCTTCATAATCATAACGTAGTCGGCGGAAACATAGGCTTCTTGCCCGTTGTATTCACAGCGGTACCAGTTGCCCACCCGCTCGTTCACTTTGATTTTATCATCTTTATATAGCTTGCCAACAATGCCGCTGTCTGTGCTGGCCCAGCCTCTCACATTCACTCCATTGTCGATTGTATTGCCTGTCGCTGCAAAGGCTGCACTTTGCGCTGCCATCATCAACACGGCAACAGCCGCCGCGATTTTTTTCATTGGAAACTGCATCGGACCGTTCCACTCCTTCTCCTATGTAGTACCGGGTGTGCTCAAGAATTGGATGATTACAAACAGGATTAAAATTATTACAAAATTGTTACACCCTTGTTACATAGTATACACCCCTGTGTGGAATTTGTCAACAGTTTGGTGGAATATTTTTAAAAAAATTGCATATAGAAATTCTGTAAAGCCTTTTTATACGCGGAATACATGGATTTGATTTTTTTTTGCAAAAAGTCTGTTTTTTTATTTTTTTGCACAAAATGAGAAGAGAAAAAAATAAAAAAATGGAATGAAATTCCAGGGTTTTGCAAGGCCTGGAAATGAAAAAAGTTACAAATTGGAAAAGAAATCGGACACAGAGTGGTAACAAAAAACAGGGAAACGCTCGTAATGCGCTCCCCTGTTTTGATTTGATGGGACAGTCCGGCGTAAAAGCTGGACTGGTTTATGTTTTGTTAACGGTTCATAAACCGCTCGTAGGCAGCCTGCTGGATTTCCAGCGCGCGTTCAATACCCAAAGATTTTAGTTGTTCAAAGTATTGATCCAAGTTGCTTAGCGGTTCGTCACCGGAAATAAACTTAAACAGTTTTTCTTCCCGGAATACATTGATATCCTGCATGATGTCGTTGAGTTCCGTATTTTCTTCCGTGGTCAAAGACAGCAGCGGCAGCATATAGGTGTCCGCGTTGGTCTGCGCCCAAATACCCGGCGCATCCTGTACCGCTTTGGGGCTCTTTTCTTCCATAGATGTATCCTTTTCGTCACGGATGGCATAAAACGGTCCGTTATAAGCCGTGCGGGTGTATTTTCCCAAGGCTTGCATCTGGGACAAGCCGCCGTTTAAGTTGGTATCCAGTACGGAATCCATAAAGCGCGGGACACCATCGACAATTTCATAGGAAACGCCTTCTCGTCCGTAGGTGTAGAGCATCCGTCCTTTTTCACTGTAGCCGTAATCCAGCAGGCGCGCCGCAATTTCTTTGTCTTTACAGGTGGTGGTAATGGCCGCGCCCTGGCCGGTGATAATGCGTTCCTTTTGTCCATACATCGGGGTTTCACCCTTGGTTTGCGCCGGATATTTCACCGGAACAAAATCCGCGTTGGGGTCGTTTGCCGTGATACCAGTGTACCATTTGCCAAAGTCAGAGCTGCCGTACCCATAGGTTGCGCCCACTTTGCCATTGATGACATTGGCATCAAGTTGTTTGTTATCTTTGTATTCGGTGAAATTTTTGTCCAGCAATCCATCGTTATACCAGGTGTTGAGCTGTGTCACATAGTCACGGAATGCCTGTTCATATGGACCGAATTTTACTGTGCCGCCGTCTACATAAAAGTCCAGGATAAAGCCATAGGCGCTGGTAAATGGAGAAACCAATTTTGCATTGTCGTTGTCCACCCGGATGTTGAGCGGAATTTCAATGCCGTTTGCCTTAAATGCGCGCAGCATCTGATCCCATTCCTCAATGGTTTCCGGAGCTTCCATACCGGCCTGTTCCAAATAGTCTTTGCGGACCATGAAACCCATGAAGGTTCTCGCTTTGTCCAGGTTGCGCACAAAGGGGTAGACGTAAATATCGCCGTCGTCTGTTTTTACATATTTGGCGTGTTCCGGATGCTCGTCCAAAAACTGTTTGTAGTTGGGCGATACATATTCCACAGCATCATTGAGTGGGATGATAATTTTGTCCACAATGGCTTTGGAGGGGCCGCCCTGGTAGTTGGTCCAGTTGGTTTCAATGATATCCGTCAAATCGCGCGAGGCAACCATCAGGTTAAACTTTTCTGTTTCCTGCCCAGTCGGGGGATGTTGGAATTGAATGGACACGCCGGTATCTTCTTTGAGATACTGGGTGAGTGGGATGTCATTCATACTTTGGGAATGGGCCGCAACGTTTCCATTGAGCGGGACCCACCACGTGAGTTGCACATCCGTCTCCATAGGATATTCCCCTGTTGTCACAGGATTAGAAAAATCATAATTTTCCGTTGTTGTGTTTTGATTGTTATTGCCGCCGCAGCCAGCTAGAGACGCCGCCAACATACAGGCTGCAATACCAGCACACAACACCTGTTTTTGTTTCATAGTAGTTTCCTTCCTTTCTGATTCATAGCCACCGCGCCCGCCAGGAACCGGTGCCTACGAATTGATACCGCACCAGTATAGCATAAAGTGGACGTGATTGTAAATAGGCAAAATAGAAATAGGCAAAATGTCAAGAACAACCGTGTAACAATTTCCAAAATACGATACAGACAATACACCAGTTTTTCGAAACAATATCCACACAACGTCCATCTTTCAACTCCAGGTCTTTGGAAGTTTCGTAAAAAAAAGCGTGCCGGTACATGGGTGTTGTGGGAAAATGAAACAAAATTGCAAATCCTTGCTGTTGTGGCGGCGTTTTTTGCGAAAAAGCATTGCGTATGCCAGCATTTTGGTATATACTATTAATATTATAGAAGAAAATGCACGAAAACATGCTAAACCCATACCCGTGTTGAGAACCATCCGGGGCAGGTGCAGTAAGGGGGAAAAACGTGCCAGCAAAAATTGTGTTGTTCCGAAATCCCAAAAAAGCCAAGCTTATGGCAGCCGTCACTGGTGTGATAGCTGGCGTGTTGCTGTGCAATCCCAGCCAGCCGCAGCAGTGCCAGGTGACTGAGACCATGGGTACGCTGCCAAGTATATTGTTGGCGATAACGGGCATATGGGCTGCCCAGTTTGCAGTATTTGCCCTGCATGCGTTGCGGATGCACCGCCGGGCCAAACGCCTGCAGGAGTTAGGGCCGGGTACCATACTGGAAAAACGGGAGGCCTGGTAAAAATAGAGGCAGGGCAAAAGCTGGAGAGGGAAATTCATGGCAGGAGGAGGCAAGAGAATAATGGAAGTTGGAATAAAAGGGGAAAAGAGTGTAACGGTCACAGCAGCGCTGTGTGCGGACGCGGTGGGCAGCGGCGATTTGCCGGTGTTTGCCACGCCGCAGATGGTGGCGCTGATGGAAGGCGCGGCGGCGGAAAGCGTGAAACCGTGTCTTCCAGAGGAGGAAACCACCGTGGGCGCAGGGCTGCAAATCCGCCATTTGGCGGCAAGCAAACCTGGTGCGCATATTGTGGCCCGTAGTGTGTTGCAGCGCATGGACGGGAGGAAACTGGAATTTCACGTGGAGGCGTGGGAGGGAGAGAAAAAAATTGGCGATGGCACCCACCTACGCGTTGTGGTGAACCGGGAACAATTTTTAGCAAAATAAACCATACCGGGCAGCGCCCGGCAAAGACCGCGCACCGCGGCAATCAATTCCGGCAGGAGGGATGGGGAACATGAAAACAGATATAGAAATCGCACAAGAGTGCCGGCTGCGTCCGATACAAGAAGTCGCGCGGCAAGCGGGCATCCTGGAAGAGGAACTGGAATGTTATGGAACCAGCAAGGCGAAGATTACCGACCGCTGCATGAAACGATTGGCACAGGAGCAGGACGGAAAATTGGTGCTGGTCACCGCAATCAATCCCACGCCGGCGGGCGAGGGCAAGACCACGGTAACCGTGGGGCTGGGACAGGCTCTGCACCGCATCGGCAAACGGGCGGTCATAGCGCTGCGCGAGCCATCGTTGGGCCCGGTATTTGGCCTTAAAGGCGGCGCGGCGGGCGGCGGTTATGCCCAGGTTGTACCCATGGAGGACATCAATTTGCATTTCACAGGCGATATCCATGCCATCACGACGGCAAATAATTTGCTGGCTGCGCTGCTGGACAACCATTTGCAGCAGGGCAATGTGCTGGGAATTGACCCGCGCACTGTGGTGTGGAAGCGCGCGCTGGACATGAACGACCGTGCGCTGCGCAGCATTGTCATTGGCATGGGGGGCAAAATGAACGGCGTGGTGCGGGAGGACAGCTTTTTGATTACCGTTGCGTCCGAAATCATGGCGGTGCTGTGCCTAGCGGAGGACATGGCGGATTTGAAACGCCGTCTGGGCCGTATCATCGTGGCCTACAACCGGGAGGGTGCGCCAGTGACGGCGGCGGATCTGCACGCGGTGGGCGCGATGGCGGCGGTACTGAAGGACGCGCTGAAACCCAATCTGGTGCAAACGCTGGAGCATACGCCCTGCCTGATGCATGGCGGCCCGTTTGCCAACATTGCGCACGGCTGTAATAGTGTGCGCGCGACGCGGCTGGGACTGAAACTGGCGGATTACTGTGTGACAGAAGCGGGATTTGGTGCCGATTTGGGCGGAGAAAAGTTTTTGGATATCAAATGCCGCATGGCGGGCCTCAAGCCGTCTGCTGTGGTGGTGGTCGCCACCGTGCAGGCATTGCGCTATAACGGCGGGCAGACGAAAAAAGGCAGCTGGAAACAGGCGGATCCGGATGCACTGCGCCGCGGGCTGCCCAATTTGGGCAAGCATGTGGAAAACATGAAACAGGCGGGGCTGCCGGTGGTGGTGGCGCTGAACAAGTTTGCATCCGATACCGCGGAGGAAATCCAGATGGTGCAGGATTACTGCGCGCAGCTGGGCGCGGCATGCGTGGAAACCGAGGTCTATGCCAAAGGCGGCGCGGGCGGCGAACTACTGGCGAAAAAAGTGGTGGAACTGACGCAGGGGCCTGTGCCGGAGTTACAGTATTTTTATCCATTGGATTTGCCGGTAGAGGAAAAAATTTTGCAGATTGTGCAGCGGGTGTACGGAGGCGCAGCGGTGGAATTTTCCACAGCGGCGCGGCGGACGCTGGCACAGGTGAAAGAACTGGGATTGGAAGGTTTGCCTGTCTGTATGGCGAAAACACAGTATTCCCTGACGGATGACGCTGCTGTGTTAGGGCGGCCGGAAGGATTTACCGTGCACGTGTCGGAAATCCGGATCAGTGCGGGCGCAGGCTTTTTGGTGGCAGTGACGGGGAGTATCATGACCATGCCGGGTCTGCCCAAAGTGCCAGCGGCAGAAAACATTGATGTAACGGATGATGGCAAAATTACAGGACTATTTTAAGGAGGAACTGGCGTGTTAGTGGTAAGCACATCGGCGGAGCAGACCGAACAAATTGCACAGAAACTGGCTGGAATGCTGCAAAATGGGGACGTGGTGCGGCTGCATGGGGATATGGGCGTAGGTAAGACGGTATTTGCACGCGGCCTGGTGCGCGGCCTTGGCAGCCAGGATTTGGTGTCCAGCCCCACTTATTCCATCATGAATATCTACCATGGAACGATGGATATCTACCATTTTGATTTATACCGCCTAGAGGATGAGGAAGAAATTTATGAGACGGGCCTGTATGAATACATGGGGAAACAGGGCGTGAGTATTGTGGAGTGGCCGGAAATGATGGACGGATATCCTGATACACGCATTATCGATATTATATTCAGCAAAGAGTTAGAAAAAGGCGTGGACTATCGTACCATTGAGGTGAGGGGGGATGAGGAGTATGAAGATACTTGGGATTGATACGTCGGGCAGCGCGCTGAGTGTGGCTCTGCTGGATGGGGAGCGGCTACAGGCAGAATATTGGGTGGATCATGGTCTGACGCATTCCCAGCGCCTCATGCCCCTGCTGGATGAATTGCTGCACGGTGTGGGAGTCACGCTGGAGGAAGTGGACGCTTTTGCCGTGGCAAAAGGGCCAGGGTCCTTTACCGGGCTGCGCATTGGCGTGTCAACAGCAAAAGCGTTGGGGTTTGCGCAGGAGAAACCCGTGGTGGGAATCGGTACGCTGGAGGCATTGTGCTACCAACTGCCAGCCTGCGCGGGATTGCTTTGTCCCATGCTGGATGCGCGCAACCATCAAGTGTTTACCGCAGTTTACTATTGGGATAGCGGTGGGCTGAAGGCGTGCCTAAAGCCGCAGCCAATGACCATCGTAGAGTTACGTAGCTGGATGCAGCAGCGGCAGGAGGAAATTTGGCTGCTAGGAGATGCGGCGGGCGAGTATGAAACCCTGTTGCAGCGCAGTGTGGGTGCGCGGGTACATGCGGCGCCGGCGCCGCTGCGCCTGCTACGGGCGTCATCGGTAGCGCTGGCAGCCTGGCGGCAGCTGCAAATTGGAACAATGGCGGACGGGCGGCTGCTCGTGCCGGAGGATTTAAGAAAATCACAGG
>CALLNG010000435.1 GCA_938005345.1 uncultured Clostridia bacterium | reverse complement strand
ATTGGCATCCTTTGATGAAGCCGGAATAGATAAAGTTATTATGGATATCCGTGATAATCCGGGAGGAACGGATGTCGTAATGCGCATGGCAGGTCTGTTTATACCGTCTGGACCGGTGACACATTTGGAATTTAATGATGCTTCATTGAATGAAACATATACTGTAACAAATGAAACCCCTGGAAAATATCGGCTTGTCGTGCTTGTCAATGAAAACAGTGCAAGCGCTTCGGAGATGTTTGCGGGTGCCATTCAGGATACCAATTCTGGTACGATTATTGGAACAAAGACATTTGGAAAGGGTAGTATGCAAATCACGCAACCTTTATATTACGGTGGTGGGATTAAATTAACAGTTGGAACTTATTTAACACCTAATAAAAATGAAGTGAACCACGTTGGTATTACACCAGATATTGTGGTGGAAAACCGTGTCGTTCCTTATGAAGAGCATCCTGATAAAACACCACTGGCAGCGAACAAAGAAATTGGCGCCAGCAGTACAGAAACAGAGATTTATGCAGTTAAAGAACGGCTGGATTTGCTTGGATATTATACTGGAGATTACGCAGATAAGAACTGGAATGGTAATACGCAATATGCATTGGAAAAATTTCAAGCAGAAATGGGTCTGCCACAAACAGGCGTATGCGATGTTACCACCCAATTAGCGTTAGAAGGTGCATGTAAAGACATACCAGTCCTAATAGATGATCAGTATACAGCGGCGGTGAAATTTTTATCTGAAAAATAGCAGTTTATCATCAGCAGTGGAAATGGGGGAGTACTTATGAAACCCAGGAAACGTTTTTTTTCGGCGCATCGGCTTGCGACTATTGGCTTGCTTGCCGCAATTACAGTTGTATTGGGAATGACTCCGCTGGGATTTATCCAGCTTCCAACTATTAAAGCGACCACTATGCAAATTCCAGTCGTGATTGGCGCTATTTTAGAAGGGCCGGTAGTCGGGGCAATTCTAGGTTTCATTTTTGGAATATTCAGTCTTTTTCAAAATATTACAACACCTTCCGCATTATCATTTGCGCTAATCAATCCATTGGTGTCGGTTTTCCCCCGTATCCTTGTCGGCGTTCTTTCCTATTATGGGTATCGTCTTTTTCAAAAACGCAACCGCTATATTGCAGTTGGAACGGGCGCAGCTGTTGGTTCACTAGTAAACACGGGCGGCGTAATGGGCATGATATATCTGCTGTATGTGGGGCAATTCGCGGCGCAAAAAGGAATAGACGCCTCTGCTGCTGGTGGTGTAATTGCTTCTGTTTGTTTGATCAATGGTAGCGTTGAAGCTGTTTTTGCTATTATTATTTCGATTCCTATTATTATGGCTGTACTAAAAATTAAACAAAAAATTGAAAAATAAAGGATGATTGTGGTGGTGCATCAAGAAATTAAACAAGCAAAAAGAATTGTAGTCAAAGTTGGTACCTCAACGTTAGCTTATGGGACTGGCCGGTTAAATCTTAGAAGAATAGAACGGCTGGTAGAAGTGTTGGCAGATATCAAAAATTCTGGGAAAGAGTTGATTTTTGTGACCTCCGGTGCAATTGGTGTTGGAGCAGGGGTATTAGGCATGCGGGAACGTCCTGTAGATACAAAAGATAAACAAGCTGCGGCTGCGGTAGGTCAATGCGAACTGATGAATTACTATGGACAGTTATTTCATCAGTACGGACA
>CALLNG010000434.1 GCA_938005345.1 uncultured Clostridia bacterium | reverse complement strand
TCCGCAGGATCTCTTCCCTTCCCTTGGGATCCAAGCCCGCCGTAGGCTCGTCCAAAATCAATACCTTTGGCTCCATGGCAATCACGCCTGCAATGGCCACGCGGCGCTTTTGTCCGCCGGACAGTTCACCCGCCTTTTTATAAATCATGTCATCCAGTCCGATCATTTTTAGTAGTTCTAACGCCTTTTTCTTATCCTCCTCAGTATACCGGCCGAGCACTGCGTTAGCCGTGGTCATATAACCTAATCTACCATGTAAGACATTTTGAAAGACTGATAGGCGGTATACTAAGTTAAATGACTGAAAAATCATTCCAATCCGACGCCGTGCTGCTTTCAGTTCCTTTTCCTTTTTGAGTTTCGCCATATCTACCCCTTCAAAATTTATATTTCCTTCTGTAGGTTCAATCATGCGATTAATGCATCGCAATACCGTAGATTTTCCTGCACCCGACGGCCCAATAATCACTACCACTTCTCCGGCATTCACTTTGAAGCTGACATCTTCTACCGCCCTGGTTTGTCCATAATACTTTTTTAAGTGTTGCAGTTCTAATACAGTTTCCATATTTTGCAATCCTTTCTTGTTTGCATAGTTAATCTGTGAGATTGTATTTTTCTTTTAATCCCTGCAAATAGTCATAATCACTGTCATTTGCTTTGATAAAACGTTCCGGTTCCTCGCCCTCTTCATCTCCAAAGAATTCCGGGTCGTCATAGCTTAACAAAAAGTCTAACACTTTGTCCTTTAATTCTTGGGGCAGATCCTTCTGGATTGCAATTGGGTCACTTGGAATCAGCGGAGATTCATAAATAATTTTCAAATCTCCTTCTTTTACATTCCCTGCATCGATTTGATTTTGCAGCGTACTGGAAGCAACCGCGGCTGCATCTACATTTCCCTGAATAACCGCTTGCATCGAACCGGGATGTGTACCCGCGTACATAGCCGACTTAAAAAACTTTCCGTCTGTGTGCAACTCGTCAAACGATAGTCCCAATTCCGGCATTGCTGCCAAAATTTCATCCGATGGAATCACGTTCCCCGATGTGGATTCCGGATCAACAAAGGCAAAGGTCTTGCCTTGTAAATCCTGTAGCGTTTCAATTTCACTGTCTGGTCTTACCACAAATTGTGATTTATAGCCGCTCACACCATCTTTCGTCCCGCGGACCGCTAACGCTTCCGCCCCGGCACGTTCCCGAGCAGTCACATAAGAAAATGGGCCAAATTCTGCTAATTGCGCATTCCCGGTACGCATTGCTTCCACCGCTGCGCTGTAGTCTGTCGCCCGGTACACCGTACAAGGTATTCCCAGCGCTTCCGTCATATCCTCCGCCAAATTGTCTTGCAATTGAACCGCTTTTTCGGAATCTTCTCCTGGAATCATTACCATGACAAATTCTTCTAACCCATAATTATTTTCGGCCGTTGCTTCTTGCGTTTCCTTTTTAGTTGAAGAACATCCTGCAACCCCTGCTGCGATTACCGAAGCCAGTATTACCGCTAGTATTTTTTTACCTTTCATGTTTCGTTTTCCTCCTTTTTTATATGAACAAAACTACAGTCAGCCGCTTCATGATACTCTTTGCAGCTCTTGTCTTATTGTACCATTTCTTTGTAAAGGCGCCATTTTCGTTTTGTAAAACGCAATTATCCTGTTTGTAAAAACCGTGTAAAAACTGGCTGCCTTTGGATTGTTATTCTAAGCTAAACCTGTTATAATAAACATATGGGAGGAATCGTAATGAAATCAGAAAATAAAAATTGGTTGTCCATCGTGGATACCATCATTGATGAGATAAAACAACAAAAATATCAAAAAGGGGAAAAACTACCCAGCGAAAATGAAATGGCAGACCGTTTCTGTGTGCCGCGTTCCGACATTCGCAAGGTATATGGACGCTTAAAAGAATGGGGTTACATAAAATCTTCACGCGGGCGCGGCAGTTTTTTTGTAGGCGAACGCAAAAAAATTCCTTTTTCTATGGTACGTGGGCGTAGTTTTACTCAGACGGCAGCGCTACTTGGGTTACCCTATACGGCAAAAAATGTATTTGCACAGCGTATTGCTTATCAGCCAGAAATCTTTGATAGTTTCGGCGCAGAAGAAGGGGATTCAATATGGAAAGTGGCTGTCCTGCGCATATTAGATGATGCGCCTGCAGCGCTTCATATCCGTTATTTGCCAGAAAAACGGTTCCCCTGTTTGCCACAAGAAGCTGCTCATATTACTTCTTTTTATGCATTTTTAAACCAGCATTATCCTGCCCCATACCACAACACTGCCGGCCGTTATATGTTGGAGCATCTTCCTAAAGAAGAACGGGAGTGGTTAGAACTGCCGGAATATGCAACGGAACGTATTTATACTGCGGAAACCGTTAGTAACGTGGATGGTGCGTTACTAGAATTATGCCGCACTATTTACCGCTCTGACCGTTTCATTTTCTT
>CALLNG010000433.1 GCA_938005345.1 uncultured Clostridia bacterium | reverse complement strand
CCATACCAAATATATTTTTAACATTAATAATGCCAATTCCTCGTAGTTCTATGAAGTGGCGAATAATATCCGGCGAACTTCCTACAAGAGATGAATTGGAAACTTTTTTTATTTCTACCGCATCATCTGCTACTAAACGGTGTCCACGTTTGAGAAGCTCTACTGCCGTTTCACTTTTTCCAACGCCGCTATCTCCTAAAATAAGCAAACCTTCACCATAAACTTCTACTAAAACACCATGGCGCGTGACACGGGGAGCGAGCCAAACGCTCAGATTCCGAATCAACTCACTCATGAATCGGCTCGTCACTTCATCCGTCTGTAACAATGGTACATGGTATTTTTTAGCTGCTTCAATAATCTCCGGAAATGGTTCCATAGTTCTGGTAATAACAGTCGCAGGAATCCCTTTTGAAAAAAGGATTTCCATGCTTTTTGCCCGTTGCTGGGACGTCATTTTTTCTAAATAGGTCATCTCAACCTTGCCAATAATTTCAATGCGTTCTGGGTCAAAATAATGGAAAAATCCAATGATTTGCAACCCAGGTCGGTTGACATTAGCGGAAACGATTTCAATGTCGTTCATATCCTCCTCAAAATATAATTTAGTCAAATGGAGCTCTTCTATAATTGTACCCAACTTTACAGAAAACCGCTTTTCCATGTTCCATCCTCCTTTTTCTGCTGTTTATTTTACGCCGCCTTTAGTCCCCTTCGTACCGCCTTGCATTTCTAATATATTACTATCATACGTAAATGTAATCGCTTCTTTATCGCGATTTTTTTTCAAAGCCAGGGCAATCAACTCATCCATTTCTTGCCGGAAGGACATACCAGCTTCTTCCCACAGATAAAACGATAACGACCCCGGAATAGTGTTGATTTCGTTGACATAAATTTCGCCGGAATCTCCATCTATCATACAATCAATTCGGGCAACACCACTGCAACAGAGTGCTTGAAAAGTTTGCTGCACATACATTTCAATTTTTCTGCGCTGTTGGTCTGACAGTTCGGCCGGCACTTGCCGTGAGGCACTACTCATACCTTTGCTTGCGCCGCCTTTTGCACCCCGGCCGTATTTGTCTGCATAAGATAAAATCTCATCACTGCCCATAGGACGTTCACAAACAGAAACTTTTGTATCATAGCTGTCTCCTATCACGGAGCAGTTAATTTCGATTAAATTTTCGATAGCCTTTTCTACCAAAACACGCGTTGCGAAGCTTGCTGCTAAGTCAACCGCCTCCTCTAACTGGGTATGGTTAGCTGCTTTTTTGATCCCAACACTGGATCCTAGGTTTGCCGGTTTTACAATCACAGGATATCCAATTGTTTCAATCTTTTCCACTATTTCCTGCTTAGATAGCACCCACTGCTTTGCATAGAAAGAGACGCAGTCTAAAACTGGAACTCCTTTCGCTTGCAAAACTTGTTTCATCAAAATTTTATCCATTCCTACAGCAGAAGCCAATACACCGCATCCAGCATACGGTACGCCCAACATTTCTAAATACCCTTGTATAGTGCCATCTTCACCATTTGTTCCATGCATGATAGGAATGGCAACATCAACTGTTGCAATTTTAGAATTAGAAAATTTAGGTCGCGGATATTTTTCGAGAATTACATTTTCCCCATCATTTATAAGAATTACTTTGCTGGATCGTTCCAGCAGTGCATCAATTTTTTTGAATGGTTCTACACTTGTCATTTCTTCGCTGTAATATAAAACTCCTTTTTTTGAAACATAAATCGGAAGAATATGATATTTTTCCGTATCCATTGCTGCGATCGCTTGCTGTGCAGATATGATGGAAACTTCATGTTCAACCGACTTTCCCCCAAAGAAAACAGCAACGTTCATTTTCATTCTATTTCGACCCCTTTCTATCGTTTCGCCTCTATGTCTCAAATAAATCCGGCAAATCATTTTCCAATAGCACAACCGATTTTTCACTCGCTAATTCCCGCATTTTTACTAGCGCTTCCTGTAAATTATGCAAAATAAACAGGTGGCTATTATCAAATCCAGCGTCTTTCACGCCGGCTTGAATCGGCTCGGTCTGTTTTTCGCCAACAAGCAAAATAAAATCGCAGTTTTGGGCTGCTTGTTTGCCAAATTCGTAATTATAT
>CALLNG010000432.1 GCA_938005345.1 uncultured Clostridia bacterium | reverse complement strand
TTGGCGGCTTTATAATTCGCAGAATTTTTTTGAGTGGATGTTTAGTAACGGATTAAAAGAGAGGGCGGAAGTTTTGCTTTTGTTAAATCTGCCTGTTGGGTGATTGCAGTTACCGTTTCGTCGCTTACTTTTAGCAATTTTTTGCTGCATCAATGCAACTTCTTTGATAAAATTATTTAATCCTAGTTCTGTTTAGCCTTGAACGTATTGGATAGGTAAGTGGGATAGAACCCAAAATGGGTTGCGAGTTCAGAACTGTTCAGCGCCGGGCCCGGATAATGACAGCGGATAGTAAAAATCCTTGCCGCTGCCGTGGAGGAGATGTGGATATTTGATGCTGGTTTTCAGCCCCATAACCGTACGGTAATCACGAGCCTCCAATGCTTGATTTTATGTTAATAGTACATTTGTGGCACCATTGTACAGATTGCTGATACCAATGGAGGTGATGATACGAAAATAAGCTTCGATAAATTCTTGCAGTTGTTGTAACGTTTCATGCAAACAGTTTTGTACCGGGATTTAAGTCAATAATATAGTCAACTGTATAATTCAAGTCTACATAATATGGCTGGCAAAAGTCAGTACACAATTTTTCAAAGTAACTGTTAAGCGGAAAAATCCAAATGTCTTGTTATGAGAGAGGGTTTCTGCCCCTTTGAAAAAGTAGAATAATCTTCAATATAAAATAAAGTAAAGCGACTAGGAAATCATCACTTATAAATTCAATGTGATTCATTTTAAAATGGCTTTCCAACATTTTACTGTTATTGCGGCCTGCGGATAAAGCGCTGCAAAAAAACGGTTCATAAACTGGCGGTCTGTATGGAAAGAATGCGCGTATACTGCTCAATCATATTGCCGGCACTTAGATAGATGGACGTTAAATCCTCATCGGTTTGAAGCAATTTGTTTTTGAGGCGAATGGTACCGGGCAGGTTCTTGTGGGGATTATAGTTATGCTTGACGGAGATAATCACGAGTCCACCTAAAATCAGATAAAGTGTAATAGACAAACAGAACATGTTCCCAATGCTACGTTTTCAGCCCCCAAATTGTTTTGCGGCATCAACATATAGTACTGTAGCACAAAATCTCGAGGTTGTGTCTGAAGCAACGATACTGGAACCAGATTATGCGCCTTGTAGTCGTGCTATTAAATCACACTGAAGGTTTTGATCGCTTTGTGTTGTGATGTCATGAGCGTCTTGCTTATCTATAACGGCAAATGAATGGTTTTGATATAAGTCCGTTTGCTGCAATTGGCTACACAAAACACAGTCTTCTAAAATAAGAAAACAATTATATCGATTTGAGGATACGTATGCATCCGTAATGGCCTTTTGATAGAGGGGCGTACGCGCCGGCGTTCCATCCTGCAAGTGGAATTGCGCTTTTACTAAACTGTCGGAATACTTGTCCTGTAACATATGCTGAAATCCATCATAGGCGGCATGACAATTGGATTATTAGCCTCATAATAATTGCGGTTGCCTGAGACACTATGGAATGTGGTTATAAAATCCGCGGCTTGGTCATAAAGTATAAACCTAGAAATGGAAGGAAACATGGATGGTTTTTAAGGCTTTCTATGGTCTTATAAATATCGTACTGAAAGGTTATGCAGCATCCGCGGCATAATCCTTTTTGTGGATATCTAAATAGAATAATTGAATATACACTTAGTGAACTTTAGATAGGACTTTATCGACAGATTGTAAAAAAGAAATACGGCAGCAATAAAAATGCCACCGTATTTTAAGTATGTATATTGTTTAGGATATTTGCTGTGAAAAAAACAATTCTTATGCTTGAAAACGTTTTTCCATCTCCTGAAGCTTATCTTCTAAAAATTTGATGCGTATTTTCAGTTTTTCTAACTCTAAATTTTCAGGTATGTTGATAGACCGTCCAGCAAATTGCAAAATGTCATCATTTAAATTAAGAGGAGCATTGGGCCGGGAAGAAGAGGCTGAAGAAGCCGACTTTTGCTTGACAGCAGAAATACTTCCTGTATTAGATGCTGAAACTGAGGACGCAGGTTGTTGTTCATATAAAAAGGTAAGTTGACTGAGGGAACAACCGTCTAATCGAAGGGCAGGACTTTTCATCCAAACCAATTGTGTTTGTGCTGGTACTGCTTGCTTTTCCATTGATAGATTTTCCAACGTAATGTGAAATACGGTATGATCCTGTAGAAAGGAAACAAACAGATGCGGGCCCTCTTTCCAAATAACGGGATGCACCTGATTTTGGCAAAACTGGTATATGAGAAACGGTTTGCCACCGGGAGGACAGTATGCAATGGCATTGCTGGTCTTGTCTTTTACTAGATAGGTTACGTGTAGTCCATGGTCATAAAGGCAGGACGGATATTTGGTCCCAATAGGACGCTGGTCCAGCGTAAGTGTATCACTGAGTGTTTTGTTGCTCCAAATTAAGCGGCGGGTCAAAAGGTCACCATATGGGGAGACGTATGTGATGAGTAAATCCTTATTTTCGGTATCGGTACAAATTGTAAAGGGACTGCTTAAATTGCTGCAGGTATCAATAAAAAATGGCTTTCCATCGCTGGTTAAAAAGGAAAAGTATAGGAGAGTGCGCGTATTTTGCGATATGGTGTAAAATAGAATGGGTATATTCCCATGCAGAAGGAGGTAAAAATGCTGTGCATTGCGTATGGATGGGAGAGGGACAATGTCAAAGGTGTTGTTAAAAAAGCGGGCAAGATAGGTTGTAGCGGAATTGCTGTAGACAATATAGAGGGTATCATTGGCGCTGACTGCGGCATCAAAGGACGGAGAACAATTACCGCATAGTTCTTTTTTATATTGTGATGTTCTGAGGGAAAGCGTATGGTTTTGCATCTCAAGATGAATATCGCCTTGTGTCGATGTGTTCAATATGATTTTTTGAATCATGGAAATCCCTGCCTTTCTGTTTCATTCCACCATTATCATATGTATGGCAAGAGGACGGTATGCGAATAAGAGCAAACGAAAATTTTAGGAACATAAAAAGGTGTATAACATATTATAGTAATGAAACAGCATAAAAATCTATAGATAATGGGTGCGGCAGTTGTTTATGGCTTACATGCGTTCAACACCAGCACAGAAATGGGCGACGTGGAATGGGCCTAATCAAAAAAGGAGGTTAAACAATGGCTGAAGCAAAAAATTGCAATAATTTGAATGAAGCTGTGTGTATACAAACAGACAAAATTTATGACTCTTGTAGAGAAGAACAATAATCACTCTGGAAAATAAGAGAAAACCCTTATAAAATAAGGGTTT
>CALLNG010000431.1 GCA_938005345.1 uncultured Clostridia bacterium | reverse complement strand
CGGATGCGTGGTATGCCGATTATATCGCAACAGCGACAAAAGAGGGCATCATGGAGGGCGACGGGCCGAGAGCCAACCCCAACGACCTTATCACGAGAGAGGAAATGGCAAAAATCCTCGTTGAAACATATGAGAGAGAACATCGTGAAATTGAGGCGGCGCCGGAGACGGGAGAACAATTCCAGGACCTTGATACAAGCAGCGGATGGGCAGAGGAATATGTTCGTAAAGCGATTGCGGCTGGTCTTATGAAAGGAATGAGTGAAGATAGATTTGCACCGCAGGACCATGCGCTGCGGGAACAGGCAATCACCATTATTTATCGCATCAAAGCAGTACAATGACAACAAAAGGGGCTGCGTCACCTTCCGCGACGTAGCCCCTTGTCCAATTCCTGAATCATTTCATGTTGAGAAAATTCGTTTCACCGGATTTTACACAATAGAGTGTGTCCTCTTTCATAAACCAGACGTCCAAGGCAGATGGGTTATATACCATGGAGAGGTCGGAGGAAAATACAAGGCGTTCGTATGCTTTGACATAATCGTAAATATCAATGTTGACCGCATACCAAATATCGCTGCGGCGGCCAACCTTTTTCGCAAAATCCTCTATCACATTCCAGTTCTGGTCACGTTCAAATTCATAACTGTGGCCCCATAGGTAAAACAACCAGGGCGCTTTCACAGGCGTTTCATTGGTGAACTTCGCGGCAATCTCGAACAGCCGCGGGTGATTGTGATGGCAGGTCGCTTTCAGGCGAAGCCAATCACTGGGAATATCGAACTGCTCTGTATAGGCAACGGTCCGTGCATAGGCGATGCCGCAATCAGCCAAAGCTTGTACCACACTGTCACTATACGTTCCATATGGGTATGCCATGCCCCGTGTCAACGTGCCGAACAGGTTTTCTATGTTCTGCCTGTCACTGAGGACCTCCTGAATCACAGCATTTTGCGGGAGGGTCTCCAGATAAGGGTGTGTCAGCGTATGTACCGCGACCTCATGCCCTGAATTTTGGTACAGGGAAACGGCTGCTTTTTGGGTGAGCCGGCGGTGAATATGACCTTTAGGATAAACCGTCCCTTGCTCCGCAAAACACCCCGTATTGATGTTAAAGGTACACTTGATTTGATACTTATCCAGTATGTCGATAAGCCGTGCATCCTGCTCGACACCATCATCATAGCTCAGGGTCAAGGCTTTGGATTTTCCTCCTGGGAATCTCATAAATAGGTTTGCCATGGTCCTACATCCTTTCTTTTATAGTATTTTCTATTCATTGGCGATACGTTATGCGTATATTTTCTTTTCCGGGAAGGACATTGCCTGAAATGCTTTTTTGCTGCTTTCCAGCGCACCAACGCCCACACCGGCAAGAATTGCAGATCCGACAGCCCCGGCATTGACACCGTTTATCACCTTGATATCCTTACCCAGCATTTCCGCAATCACCTTTCCGCAAATTGCCGAATTGGTCATGCCGCCAATCATTGTGATGGAATTTGTTGGAATGCCGCGCGCTTGCAAATCCATTAGGTTCTCTTTCAGCAGCCGCGCTGCCCCTTCCAAGATAGCACGCGCGATATGGCGTTTTTCATAAGCCGCCGTTTCCACATGCCCGGCCGACGAAAAGTCGATTTCTAGACCAGACGCACTGGTTTGCGACTGTGCAGCAAGTGCATCAAACGTTTCATCTGAAATACTGCCGAGATGCTGTTCGATAAGGGTATTTATGGTATGACTGACCGATGTCAGCGAACGCATTGCGCAATATTCTACGCTGTCAAGACAGCTGCGGTCAACTAGCAGATTCATCTGCAGCGCTTTTTCGCGGTCTTTGAGCGGGCAGAGTGCAACCCACGACGTGCCGCAGGAGAGAAGCATGTCTCCTTCGTCAAACACACCTGCCCCAACAGCGCCGGCGGGATGGTCAAAACTCCCCAGCACAACCGGCGTCCCTGCCGGCAGCTTTAATGCGCTTTCCAGCCCTTCTTTAACTGTGCCGAGAACGGTGCCTTTGCTGAAAATCGGCGGGAGCTGGGAAGGCGTCAAAGAAAACCGTTTCAACAAGGCTTCTTCATAAGCGCCGGCCACCTGGTTGACTAGGTAAAAAGGAGTAGCCATAGAATGTGAGATTCCCCACGATCCGGTCATCGCATAATTCAAGTATTCAGCGCTCATACAAACCATGTTTGCCTTAGAGAGCAGATCCCGTCTGTTTTCCTGCAGCCAAGGAAAAACAACAGCTGGAAATCCGTTCACAACGGGCCACCCAATCGTCTGGTACATCCACTCCCGTTCTGCCGGCGTATAATAGGCAGCAAAATCTTCTTCGCGGACGCTGCTTTGCCAGCTGATAAATGGCGTCAATGGATAGCCGTCCTTCCCCAGCAGCAATAGATTGCCGCTTGCACAAGAAGCACATACTGCAAGAATGCTATCTTGCTGGGGAATGATTTCCGTAAGCTGGTTGATGACTGAAAAGCAGACAGAAAGGAAGGAATCTGCCGCAAGTATCACGCCGGTGTGACAAACCGTTTCATATGTAAATTTTTCTTTGGCTGTTGCAAGTACCTCGCCTGTTTCGCAAAGAGCGGCTCCTTTGACAGCGGAGGTGCCAATATCAAGTCCTATGAAATAATCCAATCAACTCACCTCTCCAATTCTTTTATGACGCCATGCACGATGCATTCAAAATCAACTGTAGTATACCATATAACCACAACTTTGTCAATTGAATTTGAATGAAAATGTTAGTAGTAAGTGAAATAAATGAATAAAACAATCGTTAAAATGAATAAAAAAATCAAAAATGTGATAAAATTACCCATTTTGTGTTGACAACTGAACGGGAATATGATACATTTGCAGTAGGAATTTTTGTTGCGTGAACCAATCAAATTACATAGAAAAGAGGGAAACGAGTATGAAAATTGGACTTTTACCCCTGTATGTCAGACTGTATGACGAGGTTTCAACGGAGTACCGACAGCGTATGGAACAATTTTATCAAGCTGTTGCAAGGAAGTTTCTTGATAGAAGGATAGAGGTTGTTACCGTACCAATCTGTACGGTGAAACGGGAATTTGATGAGGCGGTTGCACAATTTGAAACGGCTGGCTGTGATGCGATTGTTACGCTGCATCTTGCGTATTCGCCGTCGTTGGAATCCATCGAGGCGCTGCGGAAGACAAAACTGCCCATTATTGTGCTGGATACCACGCCTACCGACGATTTTTCCAGTGCGCAGTCACCGGATGAAATTATGTATTGTCATGGCATACATGGCGTTATGGACATGTGCAATCTGCTTCAGAAAAACCGAAAAAGCTATGCCATTGTTGCCGGTCCTTCTGCCGATGAACATCTATATGACCGGGCTGCGGGACTGGTGAAAGCGGCCTGCTGCGCCAACAGCGTTGCGCACTCCAGCGTTGGCACAATAGGCGGATATTTTGACGGTATGGGTGATTTTCAACTTTCTTCCGAGCAGCTTTTGGAGCGGTTCGGAGTAACAACGGTAACACCTCAAACAAATGAGTTAACGGAACTGCACCAATCGGTCCGGGAAGAGGAGATACAAGCAGAAATAGAGTCCGATTTGCTTTTGGGAGTGGATTGTCCAGCGCCTTCTGATCTACGGTATCGTGAGTCCATATGCACGGACCTTACGTTGCGCAAATGGATTGAGAAACATCAACTGCATGCGTTTACCATCAATTTCCGCGACCTGGAAGAACTCCGCACTATGCCGTTCATGGAAATTTGTAAAGCTATGGCGCGTGGAATCGGCTATGCAGGGGAAGGCGATTGTTTGACCGCTGTGTTTACCGGTGCGCTGCTAACCGCTTATGAACAAACTTCCTTTGTTGAAATCTTCTGTCCAGACTGGAAACACAACACGCTGCTGATCAGCCATATGGGGGAAATGAATTTTCGGTGTGCAAAAGGGAAAATTGAATTTTTTGAAAAGGAATTTGTGTTTGGCAATGCGCCAAATCCCATCGCCGGGACAGCATGTTTCCAAAGCGGAGAAGCAATCTTCGTCAATATTTTTCAGGATGCCTCCGGCTTCCATATGCTCTATTCGCCTGTTAGCGTAATTGAAGAAGAGACGGACTATTTTCGGCATAACATCCGTGGCTGGATTCGGCCGGAAGGCACCATCGCTTCTTTTTTAGAGAACATCAGCAAATACGGAGGAACACATCACAGCATTTTAGTCTATCATGCCACATGTGAAGAAATGGAATTTTTCGCTGACTGTCTCAACATAAACCCGATTCGTATTGCATAAAGAAAGAGTGAAGAAACGCTCTCAGGGGGGATGTTTCATGCCATGAAAGGAGGCGTTACAATGCGTAAAACAAAAGAACAGGAACAGATTCTTTCAAAGGAACTGAAAGCGCGGCAAAGTATTAGCTTACATGAGGCGATGGTACTTTTGGGCGTTTCGGCGTCCACCGCCAGAAGAATCTTTATCCGGATGGAAGAAAACGGCACAGCGATTCGGACGCATGGCGGGATTTTGGCCAATGACAGCTTGGTAAACTATTACGTCTATGAACAGGTGTCGGAATGTTTTGTTCAGGAAAAAGAAAAAATTGGGGCGGAAGCCCTTCACCATATTGAAAATAACGATGTGCTCTTTCTGGATTCCGGAACAACCATGGCGCAGGTCAGCATCGCCATTGCAAATGCGCTTGAAACCGGCGACTTGCACCATTTAACCATTTTTACCAATTCTCTGGTCAATCTTAACATTTTGAAAAAATGGGTCAAAATCAATCTGATTGGCGGTGAGTATCGGGAAAACAGGGAAGACTTTTGCGGCTATACAGCGGAAGAAACCGTAAAAATGCTGCATTTTTCAAAATGCTTTTTGGGGTGTGACGGCTATAGCATCCAGCAGGGATTTTCCGCAACGGATTTCCAAACCGCGCGGCTTAGCAATCTTGTCGCCAAAAATTCCGATCAAAAAATCATTTTGGCGGACGCTTCAAAATTCAGTTGTCCTTCCGTTATCAGTTTTACCAAAGATGTTGCAGTCACCAAAGTGGTCACGACGAGCGGCATTAGCCCCAATATCATTGCCCATTTCAAGAAAAACAACATCCAAGTGATTACGGTTTGAGGGGATACACAACACAGCATGTTTGGTTTGCCGATGAAACGACAAATGAAAAAAGACATCCTGTGAAAAAGCATGGGATGTCTTTCCTGATACCTACATTTTTATTCCCAAAGATGCCCACATCTACTGCAATCACCGGTTTATTTCAAGAGAGAGGATGTAGTCTTTTGGCGAGAGGTGCATGCTGCGTTTGAATACCTTGGAGAAATACAGTGGGTCCTTATACCCGGATAAGTAGGCGATATCTTTGACATTGGACAATCCTTCATTCATCAGCATGCAGGCGTGCTGAATGCGCAGTGTACGCAAATATTCCGAAAATCCTACATGGAGGACTTTTTTCAGTGCGCCCGAAAGGTATTTGCGGCTGTATTGGTAAACGGAACAGATTTTTTCAAGCGACATGTCCGCAGCGGTATAATGGTCATCAATGTATTTTTTGATGAGCAGCATGGTATCCGTTGTTTTTTTGACCGTTTCTTTTCCGCGGATATCGTTGGAGAGCACGGAGAGGGTATACAGCAAAACGGATTCGGAAAGCATTGCCAGGTTGTTTTGCGCAGCAATGGCCAGAGCGTGTTTCCAGAACTTCTCCAAGTGTTCATAGTGGGAAAAGACACAGTTTGTAGAATGGATACCCAAAGATTCCAAAATTTTGTTGGCGCGTATCCCTAAAAAGGATATATAGAGGTATTTTAAACTGCTGTCCTCCGACTGGATAGAAAACGGTGCGGCAGGGAATGTAAAAAACAGATCCCCTTTTTTCAGATCCGTGTTTTTTTGCGTATGGCGGAGTCTGCCGGTTCCCTCGGTTACCAGGTAGAGGATATAGGTAGATTTGGTGATGAACAGATTTTTTTCCGGAATCACCGTCTCATAAACAAAATTGATGGTATTGATGTGGTCATATGTATTGCTTACAGGGACAAATTTACAAATGTTTTGATCCATGGAACGTTCCTCCTTTTCTTTCTTTTAGTATATAGCAGTAAAGCGAAAATGTCAATTAAAATAGTGGAATTTATACATGAATATATAGATGATTTACATTTACAATTGTCAAGACTTATAGTATCATGAGGGAGGAAAAACAAGTTGCATGCCTATGATGAGGAGGTCATAGAAATGAAAAAAGTACGGATTGGCGTATTGGGTGTATACCGCGGCAGCAGTATGATACGGTACTGTCGACAGGCGGAAAATGCAGAGGTAGTGGCAATCTGCGATAAGTATGAGAGCGCGCTGAACAATATGAAAACAGAGATAGACAGCGATGCGATCCGCTACTACACTTCGTTTGAAGAGTTCATCAAGCATGATATGGACGCGGTTGTTTTGGCAAATTATGCAACAGAACACGCGCCGTTTGCCATCCGCTGCATGGAGGCCGGACTGCATGTGT
>CALLNG010000430.1 GCA_938005345.1 uncultured Clostridia bacterium | reverse complement strand
CAGCACCTTGATCGCATCCACATATAGCATTGGTTCCGCCGGGCGAAACGAGCCGTCGGTATAACCGCCCATGTACCCTTGTTCCGTCACTGCGGCAATGGCTCCTACTTGCGGCGTACGGCTGTCCACGTCAATAAACTTCGTTGTCGTTTTGCCGGATGTGTCCGCGCCCAGCATATTCGCGATTATTTGTGTAAATTCACCGCGCGTCATTTCCGCATTGCCGTTGAACTCGGCTGGTATGACGCCCAGCGCTTGCAGCACCTGCGCTTGTTCGTCCGGTACCCAGGCCGGCTCCGCCGCTTCCTCCGCCGCCACGGACGGCAATGCCACGAGCAGAACCGCAATAGACAAAATCAAGGCTCCTATTCTCCTGATTTGTTTCATATTATCCTCCCCTTACTTTTTCTGATAACGCTCATAGGCTGCCTGCTGAATTTCCAGCATTCTCTCCAGCCCCAAATCCCTTATCTCCCTGACATATTGATCAAACTCTTCTATCGGGCGCACGCCCATGACAAATTCCACCAGCGATTTGTCGCTGTGATTTGTAACCGCGGTATAAATGCGGGAATATTCCTCATATTCATCTTCCCCAATAGAAATTATGGGAAGCTGGTATTGATCCACATCGCTCCTTGCCCAGGTTTCCACAGCCTCCCGCTGCTGCGGATAGCTGTAATACATATCCGCATACCGCTTTTCCTGGATGAACGGGCCGCTGTAGGTTTGGGTATATAACGCTAACGCCTGGCTGGACGTAAGCCCGTCGCTGTTGTTTAAAATCAAATCAGTGTACACCGGCTGCCCGTCCTGCATGGTGTAGCTTTCGCCCTCGATTCCATAGTTGTACAGGTTCATGCCTTCGCGTGAATATCCATAGTCCAGGTAGCGCGCGGCAATCTCCGGGTATTTGCATTGCGTTGTGATACTCACACAGTTTGCAGGCGTTGCCAAAAAGTCTTTTCGAATGAATTTTGGTATTTGCCCGTGCTCCAACACAGGATTGGGTACGCCGACGAGGTCTGCCTCCGGGTCTTGCTCCTGCAATCCTTTGAGCAGTGTTCCCATCGTACTTCCTGCATAACCGATGGTTGCTGCGCCGCTTCCATCGAGCATATTTTGATTATTCATGGCCACGTTGCTGAATAACCCTTTGTCTATCAAGCCCTCTGCATACCACTGGCGCAGCGTCTGCAAAAACCGCCGGTAGCCCGGCTGCACTGGACCAAACACGACTTTGCCGTTTTCCACATAGCTGTCGGGAATCACACCAAAGGCCCCCGTCAAAAAGCCACTTTCGATACCTGGCTCCGTTAGAATCAGTGGTTTTTCCACGCCGCGGTTTTTCATGTCCGTCAAAAAGCCGTACCAATCGTCCACTGTCTCCAGCGTGCGCCGCCCTGTCGCCTCTAGCCAATCCCGGCGCACCATGGGACCAAAATATACCGTCAGGCTCTCATCGCCGCGGATAAAGGGATACATGGTGTATTCTCCCTGGTCTGTCGTCACCATCTTTTTAATCTCCGGATGCTCCTCCAAATAGGTGTTCAAATTAGGGGAATACCGCGCAATCAAATCGGTCAGTGGCTGAATAAGTTGCTCGGCAAGCGCACGTTCCGCTCCACCCGGATAGTGGTACCAGGGATAGGAAATCAAATCCGGCAGCTCGCGGGAGGCAATCATCAGATTCAACGCATCCGTTCCATTCCCGTTTACCGGCGTGATATATTTCACATGTACCCCTGTTTCTTCTTCAAGTTGCTTAGCAAACGGTGTATCTCCAAACTTCTCGGTACTAAAGCGCACATCATCGTTGAGTTCCAGCCAGTGTGTCAGTTCTACCTCCGTATCCAGCGGATAGGGGCCTGTGTTCCGCCCCTGCGTTTCCATCTCCACGCTGCATCCGCTCAGCAACAGCACAGTGCCCAGCAACCCATACAACCATCGTTTCATCTTGACCATCCCTATCTCGTTCGTTGGTTTATTCATTCCTTCTTATTGGATGACAATGGACTGCTGTCCCATCATCCGCGTTCCATTTTCATTCCAGACAAATACTTTAATATATTCCCCTTCTCCCAGCTGGAAGTCCGCTGTCAGGAGAGAACCGCTCATGTCATAAACCCGTTTGGACTGTTCCTGCACATCCAGCACGCGGTAGCCTGCGCCCATATCCTTGCAGCGTGCAAAAATCACATGCACTGTTTGCGCCTGTCCGAGCGGAAAATTGAAGCCAATGGTAGTCTTTGCCGTCACATAGCCGTCTGTCCGCTGTACCAGTTCCGTATCCAGAACCGCCACGGCTGGGTCTGTCTCTTCGTTGTACAGTTCCAGCACCAAGTAAGGCCGATACATTTCGTTTGCGGCTTTGGTGGTATAAAATTCTGCCCAGTCGTTGGAATTATTGGTATTAGTATTACGCAGTCCCAGGGTAATCAATCCGTCTGTGCTGGTGGCTAACCCTTTGTTTATCCCGTCTGTTATGTCAAACACCGCCGGCGCGCCATGTTGTACTCCTGTAATCTCCGTAATGCGGTTGGTTGTCCCCTGCAAAAATTCTTTATTAAAATTGTTATAGGTCGCGCCTTCAGACGTCCAGCTGCTGTCCGGCCCCAAATAAATGCCATAGTGTGCCGTCGCCGTAGAAGTTTTTGCGGTCATGTGCAGCGTAGCGCTTTTAATGCGCCCCTCCACGCCGGACAGGTCAAATTTCATGATATAATGCCGCATATATCCAATTGTACTACCGCTGGCGTTTGGCAACGTTCCGGTCACAGCTGCGGACTCATCGTCTTTCAGACACACATCTTTCTGTTGTATATCCAACGGAATACCATCCACTGCATCCACATGGGAGGGGTCAATTTCCCCACCGCCAGATTCCTTTTGAAAGCGGATAATAATGGAAGGTGCTTTATCGAACGTTTCTTTGGTATACACACCAAATCCATCGTTTGCCCCGTCCATACCCTTCACCGCTACGGTCAGGAAGCGCGCATCCGCAGCTAGGGAATCCAGCGCGGGCAGCGCCGCGTCGGTGATATCTACCGTGTACTGCGTATCTGCACGCGGATACCGCACCACTGCGGCAGGCTCGCCGCTCAAAATTTCTTTGGCTGCGGTATCAAAGGTCAAATCCCATTCGTTCCAGTCTCCGGCAGCTGCTGCATAAATACCGTACGCCGCTTCGCTGTCCGCCGTGCCAGTCATGGAAAACAGCACGTTTGCTGCCTCTTTTTCCATGAGCCGTAGGTCGTATTTCATAAACAGGTAATTTTCACCGCCTACCTGTGCGCTGACTGCCTCTGGCTGTGCTTCTTCGATATCCGGGCCGACTCCCGCATCGTCCGACGGCAGGACTGGTTCGTTTTCCACAATCTGCATGGGTTCGTTACCAAAGACAATAGACATTGACGGTCGCTGCTCCGGCACGGAGAAATAGTTACTTTTCAAAGTAGCATACGGCTGGGTGCCATTGTTTTGCACATTGCGGAATCCCAGCGTTACCATACTTTCTCCCGCTACCACCTGCTGCCGAATATATTCTGTGACATCAAAAGTAAGGGCAGTACTACCTTTGATATGCTCCGCCGTGTCCAGACAGTTGGCCTGGTCGTTCATTGCAGCGCGCAGCGCTTGCCCTGTGGCATCGTTATAGGTCAACCCATTGGCGGTCCAATCCACATCTTCCACCTTATATAGGCCAAATGGCTGCGTATCCGAACCGCTGGCAACATGTACCGTCACATTCACTTTGCGCACCTCGCGCTCCAGCGCGTCGCGCAAATCAAATTTCATAAAGTAATACCGTTCATATCCTTTTTTATCCAACGATCCAGATATCGGTATCTCTGCCAGCCCTAGCTCCGCGTTGGACGCATAGTTTGGGTTTCCATCAATCCCGCTTGCCTCGACCGGCCCAAAGGGCACGTTGGAGGACAGTTCCGGCGCCACATAATCTGCATAGGTGAAGCGCAGCATTGTCCATTTTGATTGATCCGTATTCTCTTTGGTCCCAATGTGTGTAAAATGGCTTTTTGCTGCAGTGACTTCTCCCATCATGCGCAGCACTACCGTCAGTTGGAATTTTCCCGCGCCCATAGCTTGTTGCACAGCCTGGGTTAGATCAATATATCCATATTGGGAAGTTTTTGAATATTTTTCAAATGTCCCTACTGCCGCTGCCTGATCGGTTACACAAGTCCGATCGGCATTGTTCCAAGTTAAAGTATCCTCCGACCAATCGTTGTTATCTGATAGAAAAGCACCGATTGTCATTTCATTCGCAGAATCATTTGGTACCCGGAAGGAAATCACGGCCTTTTCAAAATCTGCCCGTACCTGCGTCAAGTCGAATTTCAGATACGCATAGCGCTGGTATCCCGGCGATTGCATGTAGTTGCCGGAGATATAAATAAGATCATCCGAACCGTGCGGTTTTCCTGCTTCTGCCGGACTTTGGTCAATTTTAGTGTCGTCCGTTGGAACTAGTTCCAAAATCCGCGGCATTTCCGCCTGCGGCTGCGGATCTTCTGCCATAGCGCTTATGCCCAGCGTTGAAATGAGCATAACCGCTGCCAACAAAAAATGAATGCATTTTTTCATATTTGTTCCTCCCCTATTTCGCTCGGTATGCACCGATTTCCAAAATACTGTTCCAAATACCGGCGCTGGTTCCGTGGCAAAGCACCCGCACAAACCGGGCGGCTTTGCCGTCCGCCGGGAAATATTCCTCCTGTTCGGTGCGTCCGCTGGTGTCGCCGCTGAAAATGGTTTCCCAGGTCACGCCGTCTTGCGACAGCTGGACTTCAATGTTGGCGGTTCGCTCATCTCCGCTCATGAAGGCGATTCCAACGCCGTCCAACGTCTCCTCCTGTTTGAGTTCCAACTGAATCCATTCGTCTGTCCCTTCCGCCGACCAGCGCGTATTCAAATCGCCATCCATTGCGTTTTTCGCCGCATTTTCTGGCTGCGGCTCGGAGCTGACCGACAGCTTTTTCACTTCGCTGCGCTCCACGCCGTCCGGCACCAGCCGCGCCTGGAAGGTGCAGCTTATTTCGTAGAGATTCTGTTTGCCACGGCGGTTTGTTGCCGTAATGCGGTATTTTCCTCTGCCGACCTCTTCTACTTCCGTTTGGATTCCAGCTGCTGCCGTTGCTTCAATTACCACTTCTTCATCGTCGTACTGATTTAAATCCACGGAATAGTTCACAGTGTTTTTATTAAAGCTCTCCAGCGGCTGCCCATTGATAGTAATGCCATCGATGCTGGGATACGTCTGTTTTGCGAGATTCCCGTCCGGAATGGTCCAATCGCTGATTTTTGTCACTTCCGGCAGCTGCGGCGCATCCCCTCCTTCCAGTGGGATGAACACCACTGGAAGCGTGACACTACCTTTTGCCTTAAAGGAAACGACCAATTTTTGAATACTGCTAAGTGATTTTTGCCCAGATGGATTGGGTGAAACGCTCAGCGGTTCCGCCTTCATCACGCGGAACACCGCGCCAGACGGCGCGCCGTCCAATATAGATACCTGCATCCGCCGTCCGTTTTGCTCCAGATAGGCCGTTTTCCTGTCCGCGCTCAGCGTGATATTCGCCCGGGTGTGTGCAAACCACAGCACGTTATATTCGCCTTTGAGCTGCAATTCATCTTGCAGCAACACTTTGCTCCGGTCGTCATACAGCATCATGCCGCGTTTTGCGCTTGATACGTAGGGCTGCAAAACCTCCGTCATGTCCAGCACGCTATAGGCCCCGCGCGCCTTAGATTCTGTAGCAATCATTGGTGCAGTTGCGTCTACCACTTGCCCTTCCAAACTGTTTGGGTTAATGGCCAAGGTATTGTTGCCTTCTGCACGGTTGCAGTAGTACGTCCCCCTGCCACCGCCTTGCTTGTAATCCCAAAAACCTGGCAAATTATAATTTTCTTTCCCCGTGTCGCAAATCCAACGCTGTCCCAGCGCATCCAGCACAAAGTCGCCTGCATCCACCTGTCCGTGGATATCCTGGTTCCAGCCGCCGTGCAGCGCTGCATATACTGCGTTGGGTTCCTGCCAATCCGAACGCATGGCAGCGATTTCAACGCCATTATAATATCCGTCCAACGGCGGCAGAGGCTCCGTTTCGCAGTTTTTCATTTTTTCCGGCTTGTAAAACAGCAAATCCAGAGCATCGCCCCCCACACCTTCCTTGTTTTGCAAAGTCATTTTGGCCAGCACATTGTCGTCCATATGGTCTGCGTGGAAAAACATACGTTCCGCTTCCATCGTGGGGTGTTCGTCCGCGTCATGAATATTAAAAATGCCATTTGGCCCTAACATATCAAATAAATAGTATCCGGTATGGCGCATGCCCTGCGTATTGTAATACAGGCCGTAATCCGTTCCAGTCGCGCTCATCAGCGTACTGATCATATAAACCAAAAACTCATCCGTATAATCCCAGTAGGTCACGCCCTCATGCCATCCGCCATTTGTTGCATATTGTTTCATCATATATTCTACGCCGCGCATGGAATATTCGATGATTTCTT
>CALLNG010000429.1 GCA_938005345.1 uncultured Clostridia bacterium | reverse complement strand
GTATTACGCCGTAGGAATTTGGAATAGTTGGTTCAATGCTATGCTGTTCTTGCGCGACCGGGAATTGTATCCGCTGCAACTGGTGCTGCGGGAAATTCTGATTCAGAATGATACAACATCCATGACGATGGGCGGGGGAGACGTAGCGGCCGGCCTTTTGAATGAAGTTTTGAAATATGCAACCATTTGTGTTGCCACGATTCCCATTTTAATTGTCTATCCATTTTTGCAAAAATATTTTGCAAAAGGTGTGATGATTGGAGCAGTGAAAGGTTAAAAGAAAAAGGAGGGTATCTTTGTGAACAACAAAAAAAGAGGCCTGGGTATTTTCATGGCAGTCGTTATGCTGTTTTCGGTGTTATTGACTGTTGTACCAGCGGCAGCACAGGAGACACAGAGCAAAGCGGTTTTTGAATTAATATCATTTGGTATTTTGCCAGAAGATGCAGAGACGGAAAAAACCGTTACGCGGGAAAAATTAGCGGATATGGTGGCCCGCACCTTGCAACTCGAGGATGTTGGAAATGCTGCGGCACATTTTCAGGATGTTGATGCAAACTCGCCGTATTACGATAGTATTGGCGTTGTGGCAGCACTGGGGATTATGCAGGGAGATGAAACGGGGTTATTTCGGCCTACGGACGCGGTTAGCTATCAGGAAACGGTGAAAGTATTGGTCTGCTTACTGGGATACGATGCCATGGCAAGTTCCAAAGGAGGGTATCCTATGGGTTATTTGGCGGTAGGCGGAGAAATCGGTTTGCTGGGCGGCGGTGGAAGTACACAGTCCTTTCATGCGCAAAATCTGTACCAAATGTTTTATAACGCTTTGGATGTTCCGATCATGGTGCCGGTTATTGGAGAAGGCGGATATGAGATAGATAAGGATGAAACGCTTCGCGGGCAGCTTTCAAACCGTTCGGATGGAACCCTGCATAAGGGCAGCGGTATCGTAGAGGCAAACTACTATTATTATATCAATCAGCCTGTTGCTACGATTGAGGAAGACCAAGTAATGATTGAAGGTCGGCTTTACTATGTAGGAACAACTGGCGCGGCAAATTATGTAGGACAAGAAGTGGAGTTCTATGCCAAAGAGGACGACAACGGCGTGTTTACGTTAATTAGTCTAAAAGCGGCGCGGGAAACGAGCGTTATGCGGATAACGGATGAGATATTCGGAGGGATGGACGGCACAACATTGTATTATTATGCGCAGGACGGAACCCGGGAAAAGTTAACCATAGCGAACGACTTCATTTACCTATACAACCAAGTACGGCACCTAGATGCAGTACACAGCAATATTGACCTACTGTCCGGTAATCTAACGCTGATTGACAACGATGGAAACCAAGCCTATGATGTTGTAATGCGGGAGGAATATGAAACCGTACGGGTTGATTCTGTTGTCAATGGCAGAATGTACTTTCAAGACAACAAAACAGTTGCCGGACAAACGAGTTTGCTGATAGATAAAGAAGATTTGGACAAAACCTATTTGTTATATGATGCGCAGGGAGCGCCGATGGAAGCGGAAGCAATTCAGGAAGACATGATATTGTCAGTGATGTCCAACGCATATGGAACTTTTTTCCGCATTATTGCGAGTGATAAAACGGTTGAAGGTACTGTAGAGGCCATCAATAGTGAAGAACCGCTGGAATTGGTCATAGGGGGGACAGTATACCAGGTAGCATATGGCGTTGTGCCGGAAGTGGAAGTGGGCGACAGCGTCAAAGTATTTTTGAATGAACGAGGTCAAATTGCCGATGTTGATACCCAGACAGGTGCCAATCCATACGGGTACGTTGTGGAAGTGGGGCGCACAGGAGGTATGGGAAACTGGCAGTTAAAGATTCTGGAACCGGGGACGCTGACCATGCAATATGATGTAGATGACAGTGATCCGGATAACGTAAAAACAACACCTTATCTCAAAGGACGCAATAATGGTGTAAAAATTCTAGATGTTGCACAAGGTGTCAGCGTTGGTGGAAGCAAATATTCCGGTGAACTGAGTACGTTGTTTCAAAATCCGGAAAACCGTACCATTGAGTATCAGCTTAACAGTCAGGGAAAAGTATCACGCATTGATTTTCCAGAGCGTATTGGGACTGGAGACAAACGAAAATACAACGGATATGAGCGGCTATTTGGCGGATTTGATAACGGTGCATTTGCAACAGATGACAATACCAAAGTAATCTGTGTGCCGGAAACAGCAGTGGAACGCGATGAAGATTACCGGGCCGAAGTGGAAATCAACAATGGCTCCCAATATACCATCAGCGGGTATGAACAGCAAAGTGAATACATCGCGGAACTTGTTGTGATTACTATGCCTATGAAATATGACAATGCAGTAGAAATTAACGAAAACCAGGATAATTTGGTGGTAGCGACGAGTGTCAAATCGATCATAGGCGAAGATGGTGATTCCGTGAAAGAAATCAGTTTTTTGGAGGAAGGCGAAGAGAAAACCTACCGTGTTGCACAAAGCGCACTTTCGGCGGCGACTGGGATGGGAGTGGGAGATGTCTTTTTCTATACGCTTAATCCAGTGGGGGAAATTGGGAAAATTGAACTGCTGCAAAAGGTGCTTCCATGTCCGGCGTTGCGCAATGAAGGAAGCATGGATACCAGCGAAGGGAAACACATGTTTGGCATGCTGCACAACATCACCTATAAAACGGTTGACGACATTAATAATACCTTTGTGGACGAATTGGAGCTTTGGTTTGACGATATGGGAAGCGAGACCTACACCATTCAGGTCAATGTCCGCAATGCGCCGCCGATTTTTGTTGTGGATGCCAATGCAAAAACCGTCCGCGAGGGAACACGCGAGGATCTGGCCACAGCGATGAACGACGGATACGCCGTTTATGTGCGGGCAAGCGATTCCAAGGTACGCGGCGTTGTATTGGTGTCGTATTAATAATAAAGGGAGGATATGGCAAATGAAATATAGAAAAATCCTATCTTGGACCGTGCTCAGCGGGCTATTGGTCTCACTGTTTGCTGGAATGGTGCCGGCGGCAGCAGAGATGGCGCCGGAGGAAAAAGCGGCCTACTACAGCTATACCATTGGAAACTTTGTGAGCGGATATGAAGGGTATGCCTATGAAAAAACAGCTGATTTTGCATCTTTAGAAGAATTGCAAGCCTTCCCGCCCATCGCAAACGGATCGGGAAATAAATGGGACGGTGTGAGTGTAGTTCACGGAAAACCCGTCATGA
>CALLNG010000428.1 GCA_938005345.1 uncultured Clostridia bacterium | reverse complement strand
ATGGCTTGATTGAATACCGCACTATTGCAGACGCGGTGCGCTATGGCAACGCGATGGCGGCACTGAAAAACACCGTGCCGGGCGACATGACCGCATGCGATGCGGGCGACATCCGCCGTGTCATTGAGGCGCACACCAAAGGCCAGGCAAGCGAAATGGTGCGCTGAGGAGGCAAATAGCGGCCTTCACCTCCTTTGGCGAAAAGGTTTCCGTGATTCAAAGGGCGGGGTTCCGCCCTTTTTTCTTATCTAATGCTACAAATTTTATAAAGAAGAGAGGTTTTCACATGAATCCTTGGATTGCAGCGCTAGGCGGCCTTGCGGCTTTAGGCGCCATGGGCGCAGGGTATGGCGTATGGGAGGCCAAAAGCTTACGTGTGCGGCGCTATATGGTTTCCGGCGTGCCGCCGTCCCTGCGCGGCAAAACGGCGGTAGCCTTTTCCGATATCCACTTTGGGCGGTTTGTCACGCTGGAACAGCTACGGCGGTGCATGGACCGCATCCAGGCGCTGCAGCCTGATTTTCTTTGGTTTTTGGGAGATTTTTCGGACAAGCACCAAACCGTGTATCCACCAGAAACGCGGGACGCGGTGGCAAAGCTGCTGCGCGGCTGTGCGCCGCAGGCGCAAAAACTCGCCGTGCTGGGCAACAATGATTTGCACTGTCCTGCCGCGCGTTCGTTCAGCGCCCAAATGTTGCAGGAGGGTGGATTCCGTATTTTGCGCAACGAATCTGTTCCGCTCGCGCCGGGCGCCAGCGCCGTGGGCCTGGAGGACCTCAAATACGGCCATCCAGATTTGCCGAAGGCGCGGCAAGGCGCGGCGCCCTATACCATTTGTCTCATGCACCAACCAGATTATGCGGATGAAACCGCACGCTACGCCGTCCCGCTGCAGCTGTCTGGACACTCTCACGGCGGACAAATCAAGCTGCCCATGCTGTACCGCGCCATGCTGCCGCGCGGTGGGCGCAAGTATCACACGGGAGAATACCAAGTCGGCCCGACCCGCCTTTTGGTATCCAATGGAGTGGGGCTGCATACGCTGCCCTTCCGGTTTCTCGCGCCACCGGACATACTGCACATTACGTTTGCTTAAAACTCACAATAAGGCCGCCCGTCTTTGATGACAGGCGGCCTTTCTTTGTTTAATTAAAGGTTAGTACTTTGATGTTGACATGCGGCACGGTCAGCGCCGCGTATTCCTCCAGCGCAGGACGTACCCGCCGCTGCACCAGTTTGGCAGTCATGCGAATATCAACGCCGTATTTCAATACGACATCCAATTCTACAGAGATGCCAGGACCGTTTTTCATCCTTGTCAGATGTACATCCTTGACCGTCACACCGCTGACCTTGGAAGCCTCGTAGCGCGCGATATCCATCACGACGCGCGGCGTCAGCTTGTAGTCGCCCATGTAGCTATAGGTTGGACGGATGATGGTTTTGTCCGCCTCAAAATAATCCCGGTCCTTCATGCGGAAAAACACCTTGAGCGAATCCAAAAAATAGCCGGACAGGTGCTTTTTCACTTCAAATGTTGGTACGGGAATAACATGTTTCCCCTCTGTCTCCCGCATTTTCTTGGCAACGGCAATTTCCCCTGGCGTGGCGATGTCCTCCATGTGAATGATCCGCTCAGGCGGCGGTAACTCCAGCCGCGCCGCGATCCGCTGCACCATGCGCTCCGATGTGCCCAGCAGTAAAATGGAAATGTCGCCGCGCGCGCGGATGGCTTTCCGCATGGGTACCGCGTCTTTGTCATACATAAAAATGGCGTGTTTGACCGAGGCAATCATGGTTTTTTCCGTCTTGGCGGAGTTGCCCGCAATGATATGCCCTTTATAAATCAATAGGCCGTCATCGATGATATAATCCAAATTATTCTCTTTCGCTACCCACTGCGCGCGGAAACTCTTCCCGCTGCCGCTTTCTCCCACCAACGCTACCACTTTCATTGTCTTGCTCCTCCTCTTTCCTCGCCGTCCCTTGCTATGCCAGCGGTTCCACTAGCCGGCAAAAGCTCTCGCAAATTTTTTGCAGCCAGTTGCGCTTGCGGTAATCCTCCAGCGTTAGCTCCCTGCTGTGGCGGATATCGTTTTGGAAGGTGTCCCGGCACTGCCGGGCAAACGCGCCGTCATATACCATAGCATTAAGTTCATAATCCAAATGAAAACTGCGCAAGTCAAAATTTGCCGATCCTACCGAGGCAATACAGTCATCCAGCACAAACGTTTTGGCATGCAAAAAACCTTCGTGCGTATACACCCGGATACCATTTTTCAGCAGCTCTTCCACGTGGGACAGGGTGATATAATACACAAATTTTTTATCCGGAATGCCGGGAATCATCACCCGAACATCCACACCACTGCGCGCGGCTAGGCGCATGGCTTCAATCAGCGCGTCATCCGGCACTAGGTACGGCGTTTGGATATACACATACCTCTGCGCACTGTTAATCATTTTTAAATACGAATCTTTAATCACAGCGTATTCCTGGTCCGGCCCGCTTGCCAAAATTTGCACGCCCATATTTCCCGTTTCCCTGGGCTCCGGGAAATAGCTGCGAAGCCGTTCCGGGCTTGTTACCTTGTCCGCATACGCTTTGGATTTGGCAGTTTTCCGGTCCAAATAGTGCCAGTCCGTCAAAAATTGCAGCTGTACTGCACGCACGCTACTGCCCGTAAGCCGGATGGACGTATCCCGCCACGGCGTTCTCTTTTTGTCCAGCCCTAGGTAATCATCGCCAATATTGATGCCGCCCGTGTAGGCCACCTGCCCGTCAATGATCACCATTTTGCGGTGCATTTGGTAATTGACGCTGACAATGGAGCTGAACCAGGTGGGTAGATGGGAATACACCATGCCGCCTGCCCGCTTCAGCGGCTCAAAATCGCGGCGGCGCGCTTTTAGGCAGCCCATCAGCGCATACGCCACCCGTACTTCTACGCCCTCACGCGCTTTCTCCTCCAGCAGCCGTAAAAACTGTTGCCCGCTTTCATCGCGCGTTTTAATAATATAGTAAAAAACGTGGATGCTCTTTTTTGCCGCACGGATTTCCTCAAACATACGCGCATATTTTGCCTGCGCGTTTACCAGCAATTCCACTTGATTATCCGCCGTATACATACTATGCGCGTTGGTTTGGTTCATGCGTACAATATCCTGATACTGTAGCTGCACTGCCTGCTGTAGTGGCAATTTTCCAGCTTTGAGCTGCGCGCGGTTGTTTTGCAGCGCCCGGCTGTATGCCTCTGTTAACGCTGCCGGCGGCTCCTGCCGGTAAAACCACTGGTATTTGACTGTGCTGCCAAAGAAGAAATACAAAATGAACCCAACCACCGGCAAAAATAAAAACACCATCAGCCATGCCAGCGTGGCGCCGACATCCGCTTTGCGGGTAAAAATGAGTGATATTGCCGAAATGCAATTCGTGATATACAATGCGACCAGCAGGCCCCCCCAAATATCCAAGCGTGTCCCCCCGTCATCCATATAAATTTTCTTTTGTTATCCTTCCATTGTTTTGATTTCATTATACTCCCTTTTCCCGTTTTCGTCAAGAAAGGTGTCCCATTAGAATTGTAGAAAACAGACAAAAAACAGGCATGTTATAGGTATACAATTCACAAATTTCTCTCTTGACACCGGCGGGCAAATTTAGTATACTATTAATAGTTAATTAGTTAATTATTAATTAGTTAAGTAGATGGGACAAGGAGGTGGCAATGCATGCAAACACCACACAACGCGGTTAAACGGCTGAATTATCTCCACGTGCTGCACCGGTTATGTGTGCACAAAGAAATCGTTGACAGCGGGCTGCACTTTGGCCAGCCGCCCATTTTGGAGTATATTGAAGCCCATGAAAACTGTACACAACGGGAGATTTCCGATTTTTTGGGGATTTCTCCGCCGTCCGTAGCAACCAGCGTCAAGCGGCTGCAGCGGGCCGGTTTTTTACAAAAGCAGTCTGACAAAACGGATTTGCGCCGGACGCGCCTGCGTTTGACGCCGCTGGGCAAACAGGCGGCCGCACAATGCGCTGCTATTTTAAACAAAATGGAACAAAAACTGTTTAGCGGCTTTTCCGGCGAGGAAATGGAGCAGTTTTCCGCCTACCTCGACCGCATGATTGACAACGTTGCGGAAGGGGATTTAAAAGGGGAAAGCATGTTATCTTTAATCAAAAAGGCCAAGGGGATGGAAATCCATGCCCTGCGAAACAGGAGGGACTGAATGCATGATTAAAACACTATTGCCATTTTTATCAAAATACAAAAAATATGCCATTCTCACACCGCTGATGGTTGTGGGGGAAGTGCTGATGGAAATTGCGATTCCAGTGCTCATGGCAGCTATTGTGGACACGGGGATTACCAACCGTGATATTCGCTATGTGCTAACCATCGGCGGCCTTATGATTGTCATGGCGCTGATTTCGCTGCTATTCGGCGCACTGGCGGCACGGTTTGGCTCCAAAGCCGGGATGGGGTTTGGCTGCGAACTGCGACGCGGACTGTTTGACAAAATCTCCGGCTTTTCGTTTTCCAACATTGACAAATTTTCCAGCGCCTCTCTGGTGACACGGCTCACCACCGATGTCAACACCACGCAAATGGCGGTCATGATGGCACTGCGTGTCGCAGTGCGCGCACCGTTTATGCTCATTAGCGCCACATTTATGGCGTTTGCTATTAACCCGTCGCTGGTGACGGTGTTCCTCGTCGCCATTCCCGTTTTGGCGGTGGCGTTGGCTATCATTGCAACCATGACCTATCCGCGTTTTCTCACTATGCTGCGTAAATATGACGCACTCAATGCGTCTGTCCAGGAAAACCTGCGCTCTGTGCGCGTGGTCAAATCCTTTGTGCGCGCAGCCTATGAAAAGAAAAAATTCGGCGAGGCCAACGACAATTTAATGAACTCTTCCATTAGGGCGGAAAAAATTCTCAACTTTAACATGCCCATTATGCAGCTCACCATGTATGGGTGCATTATTGCGATATTGTGGTTTGGCGGCGGCCAGATCATCGCCGGCACCATGATGACAGGCGAGCTGATTAGTTTCATCAGCTACGTCATGCAGATTTTGATGTCCCTGATGATGATTGCCATGATTTTCATTCAGCTGGTCATGATGCGGTCTTCCCTGACACGTATCGTGGAAGTGTTAAGCGAAACGCCTGACATCAAGGACCCTGAAACAGAAGGCGCGGTGGAACAGGATGCGTCCATTGTGTTTGACAACGTTTCCTTCTGCTACGGCGACGGCGGAGATGTGCTCAAGCACATCAACCTGCGCATTGAGCCAGGCGAAACGGTTGGCATCATTGGCGGAACAGGTTCGTCCAAGTCCACGCTGGTACAGCTTATACCACGGCTATACGACGTGACGGGCGGCAGGGTGCTGGTCGGCGGGCGCGACGTGCGCGACTACAAGCTGGAGGATCTGCGTAAAACGGTGGGCATGGTGTTACAGAAAAACGTGCTGTTTTCTGGCACCATCCGCGACAATCTACGATGGGGCAACGAAAATGCCACAGACGAAGAAATTATTGCGGCCTGTAAGGCCGCCCAAGCACATGACTTTATCACCTCGTTCCCTTATGGGTATGACACTGAATTGGGGCAAGGCGGCGTCAACGTGTCGGGCGGACAAAAGCAGCGGTTGTGTATTGCGCGCGCCCTGCTGAAAAAACCACAGATTATCATTTTGGACGACAGCACCAGCGCGGTGGATACCGCAACGGACGCGCTGATTCGCAAAGCGCTGGCAGAGGACCTCAAGGGGACTACCACCATCATCATCGCACAACGTGTCACTTCAGTGTGTGACGCGGACAAAATCGTGGTCATGGACGACGGGCGTATCGATGCGGTGGGCACGCACGAGGAATTGCTGAAAACCAACGAAATTTACCGGGATGTGTACGAATCCCAGCAGAAGGGGGTGGCATAAATGGCGCCAAGAAGAAATATCGGGCCTATGGTCAAGCCCAAAAGCATTCGCAAAACCCTGCTGCGTTTGAGCAAATACATGGTAAAACGCTCCTGGATGCTGCTATTGGTGGTGCTGATGGTCATCATCAGCGCGGGCGCCAACATTGCCGGCACCTATATGCTCAAACCGCTTCTGAACAATTACATTCTGCCGCTCATTGGCACCAATCCCACGTTTTCGGCCTTTGTCCCGTTTTTGAAGATGATTGCACTAATGGCAATCATTTACGCCTGCGGCGCACTAGCGACCTTTGGCTACAGCCGCACCATGATTTATATCACCAACGGGACGCTCAATGGCATACGCAAAGATTTGTTCAACCATTTGCAGGACCTGCCTATCCGCTATTTCGACACGCATACGCACGGCGAACTCATGAGCCGGTTTTCTACCGATGTAGACACTGTCCGTGAAGCGCTCAGCCAAGGAATGACGCAGCTGATTTCCGCCGCTCTGACCGCAGTGGGTACCTTTACCATGATGTTGATTCTCAGCCCGCTGTTGACTGTGCTGATTCTACTGATGTTGGTTATAATGTACCTGGTAGTAAAAGCCATTGGAAAGCGCAGCGGCGCTTATTTCCGCAAGCAGCAGCAGGCTATGGGCGCCGCCAACGGCTATGCCGAAGAAGCCATTGAGGGTATGAAGGTCGTCAAAGTCTTTTGCCATGAGGAAAAGGTGCGTTCGGAATATAACGAAAGAAACGAAGCGCTGCGCGAAGCGGCAACGCAGGCAAACACGTTTGCCAGTATCATGATGCCCATTATGGGCAACCTGTCCTATGTCAACTATGCCTTAACTGCCGCAGCAGGCGCGGTGCTGGTCATTGGCGGCAAAATGGATTTGGGTACCATTGCTTCCTTCCTGCAATATTCCCGCTCCTTCTCCCAACCCATTACGCAAATTTCCCAGCAGTTCAACGTGGTTTTGCAGGCTATTGCCGGTGCGGAGCGTATCTTTGAAGTGCTGGACGAAGTGCCGGAGGAGGACGAGGGCTATGTCACGCTGGTCAACGCCGTGGAACATCCCGACGGTACCATCACAGAAAGCGAGAAACGGACCGGGCACTGGGCATGGAAGCATCCGCACCAGGACGGCACGCTGACCTATACGCCGCTGCGCGGGGAAGTGGAATTTGACGATGTGACCTTTGGCTATGAAGAAAACAAAACTGTTTTGCACAACATTACTATTGACGCCAAACCTGGTCAAAAGATTGCGTTTGTCGGCTCCACTGGCGCCGGAAAAACCACCATTACCAATCTTATTAACCGGTTTTACGATGTGCCGGACGGCAAAATCCGTTACGACGGCATCAACATCCGCAAAATCAAAAAAGATGATTTGCGCCGTTCGCTTGCCATGGTATTACAGGATACGCACCTGTTCACCGGCACCGTGCGCGACAACATCCGCTATGGAAAACTAGACGCAACGGATGAAGAAGTGGAAGCCGCGGCACGACTCGCCAACGCGGACACGTTCATTCAGCATTTGCCGTATGGCTACGACACAGTACTATCGAGCGACGGCGCTAACCTCAGCCAAGGGCAGCGGCAGCTGCTAGCCATTGCGCGCGCGGCGGTGGCAGACCCACCTGTGCTGATTTTGGACGAGGCGACCAGCTCCATTGACACCCGAACGGAAAAGCTGATTGAAAAGAGCATGGACCGCTTGATGGAGGGCAGAACAACCTTTGTCATTGCCCACCGCCTATCCACCGTGCGCAACGCGGACATGATTATTGTGCTGGAGCACGGGCGGATTATCGAGCGCGGCAGCCACGATGAGCTCATTGCGCTGCACAAAAAGTATTATCAGCTCTACACAGGACAATTTGAATTGTCTTAAACGATCAGGCAAAGGCCGGATGCGATACAGGACAGCGTACCGGCCTTTTTTTGCAAAGGAGGCAGTTTATGAACCCATCCAGCCGCCGTCCTGCCGCGCAAATTGATTTGCACGGGCTGACCTGCGCCGAAGCCAAACGTAAACTGGAGCGCACGGTTATGTCCCTGCCGCCTGGCACACCGGAGCTGCTCGTGATTCATGGGTACCACGGCGGCAGCAATTTGGCGGATATGGTGCGCCGCCTGCGCTGCCGGCGCATCCAACGCAAGCTCCTCACCGCCAATCCCGGCGAGACGGTGTATGTACTCAAATAATGTTTCCCGAACCACGCGCTGGGCGCGTGGTTTTTTACTGTGATTCAGCAGGCGGAAACGGCACAGTTGGCTTTGTTTCGTGGCCGCTACGGATGTATTGCGCTGGATGGAAACAATATAGCGGCAACCAAGTGACAATTTTCAAACAGATTTCGCTCAATCTGGAAATATATATTGCCAACCATCTCCCTCTACGCTATGATTAAGCCATCTTAATAAATGCAGCGCAACCCGCGTTAAACGTGGTTTTCTGCCCGCTACATGCCCTGTACAAAAATAACGTAGAGGTTCCAGCGCCTTTTGGCGAAAAATGGGTTGACAAACCACGCCTTTTTTTGGTATACTAGTTCTAAGAAAAGGGAGTAGCTTGGCGCTGAAAAACAGCGCGGTGCGTTTCGTCATCACGATTATGAAGTACATAATCCGGTGCGTACAGAAAAAAGCGAGACTTTTCGTTTCCCAGGTGACGGTCTGCGAAGCGCAAAGTCTCTTTTTTTTTTGCGAAAACGCCAGGGGCGCGCGGCTGCTCTGACTGAATCCAAAGGAAAAAACAGAACTGGAAGGAAAGGTGTGGATGAGGTGGCAGAATTTTTTAGTAATTTTGCAAACATCACGTGGCAAAGCGTAGTCATGTGGGCCATCGGTGCGCTGCTGATTTATTTGGCTATCAAAAAAGACATGGAACCTACGCTGTTGCTCCCCATCGGTTTTGGGGCAATTTTAGTTAACCTGCCCATGTCGGGCGCCATTACACAAACCATACACTACGTCGTGG
>CALLNG010000427.1 GCA_938005345.1 uncultured Clostridia bacterium | reverse complement strand
GCTTTGGGCTGGGCGGCCTGTCGCTGTCTACCATCCAAATTGACTGGGACCGCATTACCAACATGGTAACTTCGTTTTTGCAAAATTGGTCCGGCGATTTTCTCAACACCACAGTGGGTGTGACAACCTCTATTTTCAATGGATTGTTCAATTTTGTGCTGGGGGTTATTTTTTCCGTGTACCTGCTGGCGCAAAAAGAGACGCTGGCACGCCAGTTCCAGCGCCTGCTGCATGCCTTTTTCCCCCGCCGCGGCGTAGACCGGTTTGTAGAAATCTGCCATCTGTCCAACCGCATTTTTTCCAATTTCGTGTCCGGGCAATTTTTGGAAGCTGTTATTATCGGGTTGCTGTGCTTCATCGGCATGAAGCTGTTCCGTTTCCCCTATGCGTCCATGATTTCCGTACTGGTGGGTTTCACGGCGCTGATCCCCATGTTCGGCGCGTTTATTGGAACCGCCATAGGCGCGTTTTTAATCCTGATGGTCAGCCCAATGAAAGCGCTGTGGTTCATCGTGTTTATTGTAGTATTGCAGCAGCTGGAAGGCAACATCATCTATCCGCGCGTGGTGGGTTCCTCCATCGGCCTGCCCGGTATATGGGTGTTGGTAGCCGTGGTGCTGGGTACGTCCACCTTGGGTGTGACCGGGCTATTGCTGGGCGTTCCCACCTGCTCGGTGCTGTACTGCCTGCTGCGGGAAGCCGTAAACAAACGGTTGGGCAGCGCACCGCCGGATGAACCAAAACCGGATACGGAAACAGACGGTACGCCGCCGGACGGAGATGATACTCCGCCAACCCAATCTGAACCGGACGGTTCAGGGAAAATAGACAAAAATGCGCGGCCGCGCAAGGGCGCGCGCCGGCGCACCGCAGCAGGAGGTACAAAAGAGCCGTAGGCTCCGGCTACCGGCGCAAATCCATGCAGCATTCCATAGCAGCTTCGGCTGCTGAAACAAAATTCACATAACAAAAAAGCCTCCGTGCCTTGCTGTGCACCCGGAAATATGTTGCTTTCCCGGGGCCCGCCAGGACAGGGGCTTTTTTCTATTGCTTTGCGTTTTATCTTGTTTTACGGTTCTTCCTCCTCCGCTTCCCTTTTCTGTTTATCCCGGTATCCCTGCCGCAGAAAGGACACCATCAAAAATAGGTACAGGCCTATCCACAAAAAGATTTCGTCCTGGCGGAGGTTTTTCAAAAAGGGCAGCGGCGGCGCGGGCAGATATGAGGCAGCAGACTGCATCATACCAACCATAACCGCGCCCGCCAAGCCAAACGTCAGCGCCACCGCGCAGCGCAGCCGGTTTTGCTCCTTCCGGCACAGCAGAGGCGCAGTGCTGAACAGTGCGCCCAGCAGCAAGTATACCCACATATTTCCACTGGCTGCACCGTCTGCCTGCCGGCCCGCCCATAACGCGCTGGCAACCAAAGTCGCGGCGGGCAGCGCAATCAGCCCCACCATGGCGGCAGCATCGGCACGGCGCGGTGCAACCGCAGGCGTTTCTCCCGCGGGGCGGGGGCGTACCTGCCCGGACTGCGGCAGCGTCCGGCTCACCAGCTGCACGAGGTATAAACCGCCCCACCAATATAACAGGGTTTGATCTGCCACTGCCCACAGGTTGTGTAGCCACGCTGGCAGGGACGCGTTTCCCTGCCGGTACAGGGCATATAAAACGCCGTAAACCGCCAGCAGCGCCAGACCCGCTGCAAAAGCTGCCGCGCCCGCGCGTCGGTGTTCTTTTTTGGAAAGCCGCGTGGCCAAATCGCCAGCACGCCCAGCAATGCATTCAGCGCCATGTCTACCCACTGCTGTAGATGTGCGCCCGTGCTGAGCTGTACCCACCGGACGCCGTACGCAACCGCGCTTTGCGCTGCCAGCATTGCCGCTGGTACGATAGCAAGCAGCGCCGCCATAGGCCAAACCGGTTTTTGTTTCATGTTCCGCCCCTCCTTTTATCATACTGCCTATTTTATGTTTCCCAATTTGTTCCGTTTCAAACCAAAAGTCTGTCGCTTACAGGCGGCCAACGCCCCGGATTTTTTGTGCCGTTGCGCAAAAAGCCGCGGCCTGTAACGTGCCAAGCTGCGGCTTTGATATTGTTTTGCTTTGTTTCCATGACATGCATTTGTGCACAGCCCGTCCCCCGCATTCATTTGGAAACGGTTTGACCGCGGCACATGCCTGGAAACCCTGTCCGCAGCCAGCGCTAATGCACTCGCAGCGGGTAGGTTTCCTCCGACGGTATCACGTCTTTTTGGTAAGGCTTCGCCTGGCGCAAAAAGCGCAAACGAAGGCCGCAAACTCTTCCTGCCAGGCCGGCCCGCTCCTGGCGGCAGGATAGTCTCCTTGATGTTCATGAGATCCCTTTCGTTTCCGAAACTGACCTACAACTCTATATGCCCCGTTTTTCTATCTCTATCTCGTACCTTGGGGTCTTGTCAGACCGGATCCCAGCCGTTCGGCAGTCCTCCCTCTTCCCGCACAGGGGTACGGTCCTATGCGGCAGAGTCCGTCGACACCATCCGGGACAGAACTGGGAGCTGCCGCCCTATACCGGATATAAACACCGTTTTGATCCGGTTTTTGGGGACAGAACCCCAGTGTACGTCCCATTATAGCACAAAACCCTGCCGATTGCAATCTTTTTTCCGCTTTCCTGCATTTTTTTCACAAAAAAGCGGGCAAATCCGGCCCGCCCTATGGTTATCCCATTGCTTTTCCCACTGGAATACCAGACCGTTTTCTTGCGTGCATAACCATCAGTCCAGCGGATTGCCGTCCTTGTCAAACAGGGGCAGACCCTCCAGTGCCACAATATCATCCCGGCTTCGCGCATCGCCTTCCGCCAGCACCGCCATACGCCCCACAATATCCGCGCCGGCCTGGCGAGCCAGGTATTCCACCGCTTCCAGCGATTCTCCTGTACTGATCACATCGTCTACAATCAGCACGCGCCTCCCCCTCATCAGCTCCGCTTCTTCGCCGTCTAAGAACAGCTCCTGGGATGCTTCTGTCGTGATGGATTTCACTTCGCGCGAAAAAATATTGCGCATATAGAGTTTAGGCACCTTGCGCGCCACCACATAACGGCAGCCGCCCGACTGGCGCGCCATTTCATAGGCCAGCGGAATACCTTTGGCCTCCGCTGTAATCAGCACGTCAAACTCCGGAGCGCGCTCCAGCAGCGCCTTTGCGGCTGCTACTGTGAGTTCTACGTCGCCGAACATCACAAACGCACCGATTTTCATGCTGTCGCTAATGGGGCACAGCGGTAGCCGCCGCACCACGCCCGCAATGGTCATTTCATAATAATCCATAGTGTTTCTCAAGCCCTTCCTTTTCCAAACTGGTCATCCTTATTTTTCGGATGAAAAGCAGCGCGTTCACAAAATCCCTGCGCCGCTGAAATCCCTTTTATCTCATACGCAACTATTGTATCACAAACGTGGCCCGGTTGCAACCATTCTCATCAAATCCGTCCATTTTCTACTATTCTATAGAACATGACGCGCGTTCTTTGGCAATTTCGTGAAACCGGCTCGGAGATGTTCTTGTTTCTTTTACCCATTCTTTTGTTCCGATTACAATAAAAAATAAGCAAAAAATGCACAAAAATTGATAGACAAAATGGACCGAAAGGAGTAAACTAAAGGCAGAAGCAAATCCTTGGGGTCGGGAGGTATGTCAAAATGGAAATCAAAAAACTCGGAAAATATACGTTTTCCCAGCATTATATCTACGCACAGCACAGCCATGCAGACTATGAAATCAATTATGTCCACGCGGGGCAGTGTATCATGGCGGTGGACGGGAAAAAACTGCCGCTGCGCAGCGGAGACTGCGCGGTAGTGGAGCCAGGGTTCCAGCACAATTTTATCGTCAGCGGCACACAGCCCTGCCAAATCATGCAGTTTGAATTCCGGCTGCCAGATGCAGCCCGCCCGGTGCAAAATCCGCAGCGGCTCAAATTGAGCCATTGCGCTGACGTGCTGGACAGTCTCCGCCATTTATATACCTACCACAAGCAGGGCGGTTCGCCCTACCATCAAAAGCTGTTTGCGCTGGAAGTGGAAAAACTGTTTGTCCTGCTCTCCATGCACCTGGACGCGGCTCAAAAGGCACAGCAGCCTGACGGCGCGCCACAGCTCAAAGAGATTCTGGCCTATCTGGAGGCGCACTATGACGAACCGTTTGACCTGGAATCCTTAGCCGCGCGCCACCACATCACCTCCCGCTATATGCGCAAGCTGTTTGTGCAGCAAATGGGCTTTTCCGCGACGGAGTACATCACCACGCTGCGCCTGGAAAAGGCAAAAGATTTGCTGAAAAACACCACCGAAACCATTTCAGACATTGCCCTGCAAGTAGGGTACAGTAGTCTGCCCTACTTTAGCAGCATGTTCAAAAAACGCATTCAACTGACCCCCAAGCAATTTCGGATGCAATATACCATATAAAAAACGCTACGGAAAAGGAGACGTGTATCATGGTACAACCAACCAATTTCACCAACCCTATTTGGCCCACGCCGCTTCTGCCCACTCTGCCTGCTGCGGTTGCGGACGTGGCATGCCCCTGCCTGCCGCTCGCTGAACGGGAAAAGCCGGACTGGAAATTCCTGTTTGAGGAGCTGCCCGACATTCCTTCCGCTTACAGCGAAAACCAGGACTATGATTTTAACCGCATTGCACAAAGCCGCTGGCAGGATGTGGTGGTGCCCGGATCGCTGGCCATGCAGGGGTTCGACATCCAAAACAACGTGGAATACTACTACATGCGGCATATCACCGTGCCACCCGATTTTACGGGAAAGCGTGTATTGATTCGCTTTGAAGGCGTATATTCCAGCGCGCGCGTCTGGATCAACAATCAGTATGTCCGGCGGCACACGGGCGGATTCACCTGCTGGGATTGCGACATCACGCCGTTTTGCGTTGCGGAGGAACTCACGCTTATCGTGGGCGTTACCGACGTGGAAGGCAGCCGTACGGGCGTTTGGAACCCCGACGGCCTCCAGGCCAGCGATGCCTCCTGGGCTAGCTACTATGCCCACCACAACACCGGTGGTATTTTGCGCGACGTAACGCTGTTTGCACTGCCGCAAACGTATTTTGCGCGCTGCCACCTGGATACCACGCTACAAAGCGGCGGTACAAAAGGGGTGCTACAGGCTGCGCTGGAACTCCGCTCCGAAACGGCGGATATGCGCATCGAAGCCCGGCTATTGGACGCTGGCAACACCTGTGTAGCGCAACAAACCTTTGCGTTTGGCGCGGCACAACAGGCGCGCGCTGAAGTAATGCCGGAACCAGCGGTCCACCCGGCAAAAGAATGGGAAACGGCCCATCCGGATAGCGCGCAAAATGACAGCCGCTACAGCCAGTATTACTTGGCGCCGGACGGTGCCGTGCCCAGCGGCAGCGCCTACTGCGGCAAAATTGCCCTGGAATTGGACGCGCCGCGTTTGTGGGATGCGGAACATCCCAACCTCTACACCCTGGAGCTACGCCTCTATGCAGGCGGCGAATTGCAGCAGCAAAACAGCTACCGGGTGGGATTCCGGGAAATTACATACGGCGGGAAAAACAAAACCGCCAAAAATAAACTCTATGTCAACGGGCGTGAAATCAAGCTGCGCGGCGTGTGCCGCCACGATGTTTCCCACCTGTACGGCCGCTCCCTGACGAAAGAGGACATCCGCCAGGAGATGCTCGCGTATAAACGCAACAACATCAACCACATCCGCACCTCGCATTACCCGGCCTCCGATTATATGCTGTCGGTTTGCGATGAGCTGGGTATCTACGTAGAACAGGAAAACGCCGCCTGCTTCAAGGGCGCAAATGGCTTTGGCATTTACAACCCACCGCAGCAGTTTGTGGATGTATTTGCAGAAATGGTGGAAAGCGCACGCAACCATGCCAGCGTCATCATCTGGTCACTGGGTAACGAGTCCGGCTTTGAGCAGACCTATGCATTCCGGACGGAATATCAATATGCCAAAGCGGTAGACCCCTCCCGCCCGGTTATTTTCAGTTATCCGTTCACGGTTCAGTCCACCCCGCTTCCCTATGACATTTTCAGCTACCATTACAAAAGCGTGACAAGCCGGCTGGGCAAACGTGATTTTCCCATGCTGCACGACGAATTTGCGCATGTGAGCTGCTACAACAGGGAGCGGCTTTGCATTGACAACAGCAGCCGCGAGGCCTGGGGCGAGAGCATCCGGCAGGGTTGGGACCGCATTTTCCAAACCAACGGCGCGCTGGGCTGTGCCATTTGGGGCGCAATTGACGACGTGTTTTACCTGCCGGAAGGCGTGCACGAGCGGCACCAAAGCCATTCTCACGCCCCCTGTGCCGGATATGGAGAATGGGGGTGCGTGCTGGATGCCTACAAACGGGAAAAACCGGAGGCGTACTGGACAAAAAAGGCGTTCCGCCCGGTTGTGGTGGATGATTGCCGCCTGTCCGGCGGCGCGCTGCATCTGTCCGTGACCAACCGGTTCGACCACGCGGATTTGTCAGAAGTACGGGTTGTGGGCACGGACGGGCAGGGTCAGGCCTTTTATGACGCGCCCATCCAAGCATCCATTCCGCCGCACGGTTCCGGCTCCTTTACGCTGCCCGCGCCGGAGAGCGCCTATGGGACGCTGTCGTTTTACCAGGACAGCTACTGTGTGGAAACCTACCGGTTCGGCGTGTGGCCTGCGGTCAAGTTGCCACAGCCGGACACGCCGCTG